>DOUV01000201.1 GCA_003520455.1 Chloroflexota bacterium
GTAGGGGGGAAAGCCTCCAGCCGTGACTTCAGTCGCCCGGCTCTCAGCCTGACCGCCTGTTCAGCCGCTGGCGGGGTCAGACGAGCTGTCAGGCTGAGGAGCCAGTGCCGGCACCAGGAGATGACAACGGGGGACCGGGCTTCGTGACCGATCCCCCGCTTTCACCTCGCTCCCTATTGGGCCAGACCGCTGGCGGGTAGGTTCTTCGTGGCACTGGCCGGAAGCTCCCACTTCTCCGCAAGCCTGGCCAACTCACCACTTGTGATGATCTGCTCGAGTGCCGCGTTAAAGGCCTTCGTGACCTCCGGCGTCTCTTTACGGACGGCGATGCCGTAGTACTCGTTGGTGAAGGGCTCGCCCACAAGCTTCAGCTTGTCTTTGAACTGTTTGGAGACGATATCGGCCGAGGTCGGGGCATCGGCGATCACAGCATCCACATCGCCTTGGGCCAGGGCCGCCATCGCCAGGTCAATGGTCTGGTAGCGCTTGATCTTGTCGTCGGAGGTGTAGTCGCTGGCGGCGATGTCGCCGGTCGTGCCAAGCTGCACGCCGACGACCTTGTCCTTGAGGTCCTCGGGTCCCTTGATATCGCTGTCAGAACGCACCGTGACGATCTGACCAGCGTTCAAGTAGGGACGGGTGAAGTCCACAATCTTAGCACGCTCCTCGGTGATCGTCACGGCCGAGACGACGGCATCGTACTCGCCGGCCGCCAGAGCCGCGAAGATCCCGTCGAAGGAGGCGGTGACAAAGTTCTGCTTGCAGTTTGCGAGCTGGCAGACGGCGTCCATCATGTCCACGTCGAAGCCGACAATCTTGTTGTTCTCATCCACAAATTCGAAGGGCGGGTAGGCAGTATCCGAACCGATCTTGATCTCCTGGCCGCCGAGGTCGGGGACGGTGCCCGCCGCGGGTGCCGTGGTTGCCTCGGGCGCCTTCGTCGATTCGGGCGCCTGTGTGGCGGCTGGGGCCTCGGTGGGCGCGGGGGCTGATGTGGGTGCCGCTGCCTGGCCGCAGGCCGTTATCAGCAGGGCGAGTAGAAGCAAAACGAGCCAGAGTCTTCGCATCACTTTCTCCTCCTTGAGAGACGGATGACGGGGCGCAACAGGGATACGTGAGCGGTCGCCGTGCCGTTGCGCCTGGCGCGCGATTATACGAGAGCGGGAAACGATTTGTCAATCAAAGAGGACGTCACAAGGAGCGGGCCGATCTTCCGGGTGAGGCGGTCGATCACCGCAAAGGGCGCTTGCCGGGAAGGCGGGTGCTCCGCGTCGATCCCGACGCCCAGCCGCCACCTCGTGGCGCGCCCTTCGGGCGGCTCTGGTTGGGACGGGCCGGAATCTTCATCAGGCGAGGGTTATGGCTGGAGCTCTCCCATTCGGCCGCTTTGATCGTCTGCGAGAGCGCGAGGCGATTTCCGACTCCGGAATGATGACTGCCGCTACTCGGCACGCAGGAACAACGACGTCCACGGACAGCAGGTGAGGCGGGCAGCCCCGTAGCACATCGCCAGACCGTCTGCCTGGGCGTCGGGCCGATTGCCGGGAATACCGGCGCAGTTAATCCTGGGATCGTTCATGCACCGGCGAAACTCACCGCTGATGCACTCCTGGGTGCAGCGGCCAAAGAGCATCCTGAGAAACCAACCGGTGGGCGCGGTTTCAACCGCCGGGCTGGCCGGTCAGGACAGGCAACCGCCGGGCGGTCTCTCACCCTCGCATTTCACTCCCACCCCCGGCCGGCAGCCAGAGGGCGAATTCACTGCCGCGACCAGGCGTGCTGTCCACCTCCAGGCGCCCACCGTGGGCAATCACCAGGTCGCGGGCAATGGCCAGTCCCAGCCCCATCCCCTCGGGAAAACGGCGATCCGGAGGCCCGCGGTAGAAGGGGTCAAAGATGCGCACCTGCTCGTCTGGCGGGATACCCGGACCGGTGTCGCTCACCCGAACCCAGATGGCGCCGGCCTCCGCCCCGGCCGCAACGGTGACAGTACCGCCCGGCCGCGTGTACTTGACGGCATTGCTGAGCAGGTTGCCCACCGCCTGGGCCAGCCGGTCGGGGTCAATCGCAACGGTCGGGAGCGTCGGGGGGATGGTAACCTGCCACTCCAGACCCTTCTGGTGGGCCGCTTCTCGCCAGGGGCCCAGCACCTCGGGCAACCATTCACTCAGCGCGGTGGGCCGCCGCGCCAGCTCGAGCGGGCCCAGCACACGCCCGTGGAGTTGGGCGAGATCATCCAACAGGCGCTGCAGACGCTGGATCTCAGCGCCCATCCCCGCCAGAAGTTCCCAGCGGAGGGTGGCGTCTGCATCCGCCCCCGCCGACAGAGCCTGAATCGCTGAATTCAGGGCGCCGAGGGGACGCCCGAGTTCGTGCACCAGGTTGGCCAACAGTTGCTGCCGGGCGCTCTCCAGGTTGCGCAGGCGCTCCACCAGGACGTTAAAGGCTCGTGCGAGCAGGCGGGTCTCATCCGGCCCCTGCTCGGGAAGTGGCATCTGCTGGTGCCCGCCGGCCAATTGATAAACAGCCTGGGTCACGCGCCGGATCGGCCGCTCGAGCGTCACAGCCAGCCGCCATCCCACTACGCCCCCCAGAACCAATCCCACCGCAAGGACCGCCACAATAAGCGTCCGCAGGCGGAGAAAGCGCTCGTAGACGGTCCCCAGTTGATCAGTCAGACGAACGACACCGACGATTCGTCCGGCCGGTCCTCGCACCGGAACCATGATGTCCGCGATTTCAGCCTGTAGGTTCTGGCTGTACGCGACGCGCACGTGGTTCTGTCCTCTGAGCGCGTCGTTCAGGCCGAGGAGTTCGAGTCGCTGGCCGACGGAGTTGGCATCGGCGGGGTCACTGGAGGCCAGCACACGGCCGGCGGCATCCAACAACATGAGCTGCGCCGGGAACAATGGCGCGACGCGGTTCACAAAGGTCTGGGCCTGGGCGGAATCGCTCCAGACGGCCGGCTCTTCGCGGGCAATCTCGGCAACCAGCACCGCCTGCCCGGCCAATTGCTTGGCGAGGTTGACCAACAGGACCTGCGTTTCCAGGACGTAGACGAGAGCAATGCCCGTCACAGCGATGGTGATGAGCAGGAGAAAGACGTGGCTGGCGATCAGACGGTTGCGAAGCGTGCGCAGCATCAGGCATCCTGCGGCACCAATTTGTAGCCAACACCGCGTACCGTCACGATGCGGCGGGGACGATTGGGATCGGTTTCCAATTTCTCCCGCAGCCAGCGGATGTGGACGTAGACCACCTGGGACTCACCGGCATACTCCGGTCCCCAGACGCGGGTCAGAAGGTCGTCCACGGAGATCACCTGGCCGGCCTGGAACGCCAGCGCGGAGAGGAGATCAAAGGCGCGCGGTGGCAGCTCCACCGGCTCCCCGCTGAGAGTGACCGTGCGGGCCGCCGGGTCGATCTCCAGATCGCCCACTGTCAGCGGGGTGGGCCCGGGGGCGGGGAGCCCCGCACGGTCAGAGCGGCGGAGCGCCGTTTTGATTCGCGCCAGGAGGACGTCCAGGTCGAAGGGTTTGGTGATGTAGTCCTCGGCGCCCAACTCTAGCCCCAGCACCTCATCCAACTCGCGCCGTCGCGCCGTGAGGAAGACGACCGGCACGCCAGGGTGGTCCCGGAACAAGCGCAGGGCCTCCAGGCCATCCATGCCCGGCATCTGGATGTCCATGAGGACCACGTCCATCCCCCCCTTCGCCATCGCGTCGAGGGCCTCTTTCCCGTCGGCGGCGGTGAGGACGCGGTGGCCTTCCTTCTCGAGCATCTTGCAGGCCACGAGCTGGTTCACCGGGTTGTCGTCGGCCACCAGCACCGTGCGGGCAGCCGTCGAGGCGACTTCGCTACCGTCCGCTGCCCGTCCGGCGCCGGGAACGGGGGAGGCTGGAAGGGGGAGCTCCACGTGGAACTCCGAGCCGGCACCGACCTCGCTCTCCACCCAGATCTGGCCGTTCATCATGGCGGTCAGGTTCCGGCTGATGGTGAGCCCCAGCCCCGAGCCGCCGAAGCGCCGGGTGGTGGACCCGTCCTCCTGGGAGAACGACTCGAAGATGGCCAGACGGCGCTCGGGGCGGATCCCGATCCCCGTGTCCTTCACCGAGAAGCGGACAGTGGTGAGCCCGTCCTTGACTCGGGTACGGGACACCCGGAGGGTCACGCCCCCCTCCTGGGTGAACTTGATGGCGTTCCCCACCAGGTTGATGAGGATCTGGCGGATCCGCACGGCGTCGCCGTGGAAGGCCGACGGCACGTCGGGCTCCACCTGGACAGTGAGGGTGAGCGCCTTCTGGCGGGCCTTGAATTCCAGGGCCCGGAGGGGCGCGAGGACTTCGTCCAGTGCGAAGGGAGCCAGATCCAGATCCAGCTTCCCCGCCTCGATGCGGGAGAGATCCAGGATGTCGTTGATGACGTCCAGGAGGGTGTCGCCCGAGCTGCGGATGATGTCGACGTAGTTCCGCTGCTCGTCGCTGAGCTCCGTCTGGAGGAGGATCTCGGTCACGCCGATGACGGCGTTCATGGGCGTGCGGATCTCGTGG
>DOUV01000189.1 GCA_003520455.1 Chloroflexota bacterium
CCCGGCCGCACCGCCGAGCCCCGCGCTGCGGACACGCTACTTCCCGCAGACTCGCCAGACGGTTGCGGGCGCCTTCCTGGACTTCTTCGAGCACAAGGGCGGCGAGGCCCTGTTCGGGCTCCCGATTTCCGGCGAGTTTGCCGAGAATAACGTCACGGTGCAGTACTTCCAGCGGGCACGCTTCGAGTGGCACCCCCAGAATCCCGATCCGTACAAGGTTTTGCTCGGCCTGATCGGCCAGGAGCTGTACGGCCCGCCGGCACCACCGCTGGTTGACTTCCGGACGCCCTGGAACCCCAATCTCAGCTACTTCCCTCAGACCGGGCACACAGTCAGTAATGCCTTCTTGAGATTCTACCGGGAGAACGGTGGGGTTGAGATCTTCGGCTACCCGCTGACTGAGGCCACTGCAGAGGGGGGCGCAATCATCCAGTGGTTCCAACGCGCCAAGATGATCTTCCAGAATAGTCAGGTGACGCTGGCAAACCTCGGCGAGCAGCGCTTCAACCCCAACGCCGAAGGGCGTTTCAACCCTGATCGCGTCTTCTACTTCGTCTGGACCAACAACGCTCGCGTCCAGGCGATTGGCAAGGGACTGGAGAATGCTCAATCCACTACCATCGTCGAACAGCGCTTCGAGCACGGCCGGGTGCTGCTGCGCGTTGACACCAACGTAGCCTTCGTGCTCCTGGATGACGGCAGCTGGCGGGCCTACACCGCGCCGGCTGCCACGAATCCCGCGCCCGCCTACGCGGCCCCGCCCGGACGAATGACGCCCGATGGGCAGATTGGGACGCTCTGGCGGTCACTGGGCGGACCGGGGAGCAAGCTCGGCTGGGCCACCGGCAGCACCACCAGCGCGGTGAGTCTCGCCCAGCGCTTCCAGAACGGCCACATGCTCTACAGCGTCGCCGAGCACCTCATTTTCGTCGCGTACGGTGACGGTCACTGGGAGCAATTCCAGGACGTCTACCCCGGTTTTGGGCCTCAGACCGATCCGTAGGACAGGGATCTGAGGGACAGATGCTGGCGTGAAACGTGGCTCTCTGCGGGCCGTGGTGGCCAGGAGACGCCCCGGCGGGGCGTCTCTGCTGGTTAGCAGGTGTTGGCGGCCAGGCGCCCGCGTTGCGAACCCGCCCGAGAGGGTTTTGGCTCTCAGCCAGCGGTTCGAACCGCTGGCCTCGCCCCGGCACGTGATCCTCGATGAAAAAAGTCAATCTCCATCAGAGAGCCAGCTCTCGCAACACTGCCGCAAACGACGCCTCACGTTTCAGAGCGGTTGCAGTCCTCCTCCAATTCCCACAGCGACCCTCACACGCCCGCCGGTTGGTTTCGCCACCTAACCTTACCGTTGTCTTTGACGCTGGACCGCTTTTTCGGTACCATCCCGGCATGCGTTCCGCTTCGAAGCGGGAGCGTTGCAATGACTCGCTTCACAACCGCATGGAATTCGTTTCGCGCGCGCCTGGTTGTCGCTGCCTGTCTCCTGGCGCTCACGAAGCTTCTTCTCGGCTGCGGGGTTCACTCCCTCGCACCCGCGGAAGGACGTAGCGCTCCGCCTCGAACAGAGCAGACACGCTTCGTCCTCCGGTAGCGGATCTCGGCGAGAAGAGCCCGGGAATGGAAGCGAACCTACAGAGCTCAGGAAGCGCGCGTGTTATTTTCGGTACGGCTCTTACGCTGAGGCGCTCATGAATCCAATTGCGATCCAAATTGGTCCCATTGCCTTGCGGTGGTACGGTCTGCTGATTGTAACCGGGGCGTTGGTTGGTGCCTGGATTTCGGCGGGTGAGGCCCGCCGGCGTGGCAAGAATCCCGACCACGTCTGGGACATGCTCGTTTTTGGCCTGCTCGCCGGAATCCTGGGAGGGCGCCTCTACCACGTCATCTCCAGTCCGGCAGGGACCAATCTCGGCTGGCACTATTATTTTGTCGAGCACCCGTTCACGATGATCCATCTGGGCAGTCTTGCGATTCCCTTCCCAAGCGCTCTCGCGATATGGGAGGGTGGCCTCGGGATCTATGGTGGCATCCTCGGCGGTGCTCTGGCTGTCTGGATCTACACCCGCCGCCACCACCTCAATTTGTTACGGTGGCTGGATATCGGCGCCTACGGTCTGATCGCCGGGCAGGCGATTGGGCGCTGGGGGAATTTCTTCAACCAGGAACTCTACGGGAACCCCACCACGCTCCCGTGGGGCATCCCGATTGATGCCGCTCACCGCCTCCCACAGTTTGCCAATCTTCCGCTGGATACTCGCTTCCATCCGACATTCCTCTACGAGTCGCTCTGGGATTTCTTCGCTTTGGCGGTCATGCTCTGGATCGGCCGGCGCTTTACCCACCGCCTGCGCAACGGCGACATCGCACTGCTCTACCTGATTCTCTACCCGCTCGGCCGCTTCCTGGTCGAGTTCCAGCGCCCCGACGCCTGGACGATTCTGGGCTTCCCGACGGCGCAGTGGATCGCGTTGATACTCATCGTGGCTGCCAGCCTGACGCTCTGGTGGCGCCACCGAGAGCCGATCCCGCCAGACGAACGTTCGTACCCCGATCTCCCGACTGAGGTTCCCAAAGGAAAAGCGAGGAAGCAGGTGGCCAAAGTTACACGGGGGCGGTGAGGCCATGCGAGACTGGATACCCCGCCTCACCAATGCCTTGATCACACTCGGCGTCGTTCTCATCGTAGTCGGCCTCACGATGTGGTGGCGTGAGACTCGCGAGGTCGCAGTCCCCGCACTGCCGCCTGAGATCGCAGTCGGCGGGGACGCACCATCCGTTCTGCCCGCGTTCGAAGAAGATCAGGTTACGGTTACTGTCGCCTCCCCGACACCAACGCGGCGGCCGACGTCCACACCCCAGGCAAGTGCCACGGCAACACATGCTGTCGAAGCTGTTGCCTACGTTGCCACGACAGCTCCCTCGCCACCGGCAACGCCAACACCACTGCCACTATCGCCAACGGCGACCCCGCCGGGTGTTCCCCCAGCCGCGGGACCGCCCACGCGCATCGTCGCGCCGGCGATTGGCCTGGATGCCAGAGTCGTCCCCATGGGATGGCAGACCCTACGCGACGCCAAGGGGAATGTCTACAGCGAGTGGGTGGTGCCGTCCTACGCCGCCGGCTGGCATCTCAACTCGTCCCTACCGGGCCATCCGGGGAACGTCGTGTTGAGCGGCCACCACAATATTGAGGGTGAGGTCTTCCGCTACACGGTGAACCTCAACCCCGGGGACCAGATTACGCTTTACGTCGGCGACCAACCCTACGAATACACCGTCGTCGAGAGGGTAATCTTGCCCGAGAAGGGGCAACCCTACGCCGTCCGCCTCAAGAACGCGCAGTACATCGCCCAGACCACCGATAACCGCTTGACCCTCGTCACGTGTTGGCCGTATACCACCAACACCCATCGCGTGGTGGTCGTCGCGCATCCCGTCGAGCCCTCCCAACCTATTGCCCACAACAATTGACGCTCGTACGGAATAGGGGGTGTCGGGTGGGCGAGCGCGACGCGTTCGCCCACCCGACACCCATATGAGCAACAACTGACACGCGAGCCCGGCGGAGGAATCAAGCCCCTCCGCCTTTTCCGTTCGCTCAAATTGGGATTCCGCGCGCCGTGTGACGCCTGACCTGGTTGAAACGGATGTGAAACGCGACGTCGGGCATCAGACCTGACCATTGGCGGCTGCCAGTAGCCAGGTTGCGAAGGTTGTGAGTCCCCGAAAGCGCTCGTCGGGAAGTGGCGGCAAGACCAGGCTGTAGATCGCTTGCCCGCCAGCCGCTGGGTCGTGCCAGGCATGCAGATCATTGCCCTCACGCTCGGAGGAAGGAAAGACGAGCGCACCTCCAACGACACGCTCGAAACTCTGGAAAAGGGCCTCAGCTGGGGGGCGGTCGGGAAGAAAGTGCGGGTTGTAACCAAAATTGTAGAGGTAACCCATCAATTTGTACAGGGCCTGGGCGTGGTTGGCAGCGGCGTAGTTCTTGGCATCAACGATGACGAAGCGGCCGTCGGGTAGCCGAATCACGATGTCGGGAGTGCCCCAGATGGCCGACAGGCGACGGTGTTGGGTAAACATGCTGCCGGTTTGGTAGAAGATGGCCAACTCGCCGGCCGTATGGTACGCCCGAAAGAGCGGCCGCATGGGATCGGCGCCGGCGCCCGCCAGCGGCCGCGCCTGATGCACCGGCAGTCGATGGGCCAACGCCGCCACTAATTCCAAGAGTACCAACAACTCGAAGAGCAGATCGGGCCCGGCCTCCGGCGTGATGAGCGGGGTTGACCCGAGGGCTGTCTGTCGCCAGGCGTGGTAGCGCTGCCACCACCCGAGGAGTGCGGTGTAGGTCGCCCGTTGCGGCCCCGCCATGCCCTGCGTGGCGGCCATCGCCGCTGTGGTGATCGAATCTGATGATCGCAGCCACCCGTCGAGATCGTGGGCAAAACGGTTCCAGGGGGGCGACGCCAGGGCGCGGACTGCGTGCTGGCCAACGGCCGCGATCATGCGGCGCTCGGCCGAAGGGAGCGGCTCGGCTTGAGCCGTGCGGGCATCCGCGGCGAGCGAGGCGAGCGCCAGGGCCACCAGCCGGTTCTCAGGGAGGTCCAACTCTCGCCACCAACGGCGCGTGATGAGCGTCTGGGGCTGGGGCGTGCCTTCGACCAGGG
>DOUV01000515.1 GCA_003520455.1 Chloroflexota bacterium
CGTCGCGGTCGGCGTACGCGTGGGCGTCGCGGTCGGCGTACGCGTGGCCGTCGGGGTGAGGGTCGTCAGCGTCAGCTTGAGGTGGTAGGGGGTGTAGAGGTCCGAGGGACCACTACTCCGCACCAGGGCGTAGAACTGGCCGCCGGCCGCCCCGGTGGTGTACGCCACCGTCTCGGCCGTATTCCCCCCGTTGGTCGAGCTGTCCAGCAGGCTCTGGTCCGGCGCGTACAGATAGAGGTCGTAGTTGGCCGGCAGGCCGAACAGCTCCACCGTGATAGCCGTGTTGGGATTGACGCTGAAGCGGAAATAGTCGAAGTCGCTGGGGGTTGGGATGCAGCCCAGGTACTCGACCCCGGCCGTGATCAGGAAGGCCTGGCCGAAGCTGTTGTTGGGCTCCTGGGCATCGCTGCAGGGCGGGATCGGTGTCGCCGTCGGCGTGGGCAGATCGTAGGTGATCACCAGTTGGGGGTCGTTGCTGCCCTGGCGACTGTCGAAGGTGCGCAGCCAGTCACCGGTGTAGCTCTCCGGCCCGCGCAGCGACACGCCGTAGTTCGTGGTGCTGGCGTTGACCCACTCCTGCACCAGGGTCGTCACGCTCCAGGTGCGCCAGCCGGGCGTGGTGCCGACGCCCAAACTCGCCCGGGCAGAGCCCACCGCCGGCTGGTTGTTCCAGGTCAGTCCACCTGAGGTCCAGGCGCCGTTCACCTGGTGGAGGCTTATGCTCACGGTGGCTCCGTTTCCACTTTTGAGGTATAGCCGGAGGCTGGCGCTGGTGACGATGGCGTTGCTGGGGATGCTGGAGAGATCGAAACGGAGGTAGCTCCGGCGCAGGGTCAGGAACTTAGTGGTTCGGCCGACCAGCAGATCGGCCGAATTGGCGTAGTTCGTCGCCGGGTTATCCTGGTTGGCATAGGTGTC
Source organism: Chloroflexota bacterium (assembly GCA_003520455.1). The sequence goes on from DOUV01000515.1 coordinate 919, forward strand.
AGCCACGGGGTTCAGGGTGACGGTGATACTGGCCGGCCCCTGTCCCCTCGCTTGGGGCCGGGCACCCGCTGGCCTTGCATCCACGCTCAGCGCAGAGAGCTCAAGGATCAGTGCTGCGGCCACTGCCAGGATCAGCAGACCAGCGACACGGTTCTGTTTCACGGCAACCCCCTCGTGCTACGGCGCCTGCCGCAACACTTGCTCGATGATCTCGGGATGGAAGTCAATGTGACGGCGGTATCACCGACCTGCTTCGGCCTTTGCGGAAGCACCGAGGTCGCCGGTCCATTGCTGGATGAACCGAATCAGGCTCGCGCCATCCTCGATGTAGCCCACCTCCTGCGAGGCGACGTGCTCTACCCGCCCGCGCCACTGCGGGCCACCCTCGTCGTCCGACTCCCGCCAGAGTCGGACGAGGAAAGTAAGGGTCTCGTGCGGCCGCGCGGCGGCTGGCATAAGCTCAGGCTCCTTTCTAAGAACGATATCGCTCCACTCATCCCAGGCCAGGGGCGAGGCCACCGAAATCGGTGCGGATGGCGAGAATGTCACGATGGCCGGATCAGCGACGATACGCTTATAGTCCACGCTGTGGCAGCCTGAGCCAGTGCTGGCAGGCCGGAAGCAGCCGTCAGGGGGCTGAAACGCGACGGGTTCATTCCATTCACATTTGATGGGCCGTTAGGGGCGGGAGCGCGTGCGAACTTCGCTCGATGAGTCGCGTCGTCACTGACGGAAACGTTTCCATGGACAGACAATCCGCGGGTCACTCCTGACAGGAATGATCGGGAAATACCGGCGAAAACGAAGTAGGCTGTACCCTAATGGATACAGCCTACTTGACTCGCCTTATTTCGACCTTATTTTCGCCTTATTCAGTCGGGCAGTCAGGGATGACAGGCCACTGTAGGTGGTGTTGCAACCGTACGTGGCCGATGGCCGTAGCCTGGGCCAACCCTTGAGCCAGAGCGGCCTGAGCCTCGCCGGCCCGCCCAACCACCAACAGGGCCCACCCACGCAGCCAGAACCCCCAGGCCTGGACTTCGCGCAGATCCTCGGCCTCGGCCAGGTGAATTGCTTCGTCGGCTGCCGCCAGCCCCGTCTCGGCCTCACCCGCCAGCAATCGCCCGCCGGCCAGTTGAAGCAGCGTTCCACCATGGTGCCAGGGCAGACCGATCTGCGGGGCCAGTTCCGCGGCCGCCTTGAGTGCCTGGCGGCCGGCCTCCGTATCACCCTGCGCCAGACGCACTCTCCCGAGCGCGGCCAGGGCATACGCCGCCTCGTAGGGCTCGTGCGTCTCCCCGCACAACGCCAGCACCCGCTCCAATGCCTCAGCCGCTCGCGCCCACGCCCCGTCTAGCGGCTGAATCGTCCCCTCGCCCTCCCCGAGCGGTGGGCTGAGGGCAAGCCCCAGACGCAACAAGGTACCAACCAACATCGCCTTCCAGGCGTGGGCCTCGAAGGTTCGGGCGGCTCCCTTCAGGTGTTCCACTCCCTCGGGCACCTGGCCCAGCGCTACCAGCGCCTGGCCCAACGCACGCCGGTTCCAGGCGCCGTAGGTCGGGCTGTCAGTCTGGCCTGCCAGAGCCAGCCCCTCCCGGGCCGTGGCCGCCGCCGCCGAGAAATCTCCCTGCCGGACCAGCACGTCGGCCAGCTTCGCGAGGGTCCCCACCTCCTCCCGCCGGTCGCCCAACGTGCGCACCAGCGTCAGAGCCTCCTCCAGTGCCCGGCGTGCGTGGGGCAGGCGACCCACCCCCCACAGTTCGGTGAGGACGTGGTGTAGTAGTGACAGGTCGCCCACCTGCCGGGCCAACGCCACCGCCTGGTCGAGATACCCCAGGGCTTGCTCCCGCTCGGCGGGTGAGGCCCGGAAGCCGGTATCGGAGCCCAGGCGGGCCAGGCTGCGAGCCAGGGCGGCGGGGTCGCCCAGGCCACGGGCCAGATTGACAGCTTGCTCTTGGGCCAGATAGGGACGCGCCGACTCGTCCGGGCCGGTTGAAGCCTCTGAACCAGCTGCCACTTGGGTTTCATCGTGGGCCAGATGCCAGAGCGCTTGCAACTCCCCGGCCACGTCGTTCTCCTGGCGCGCAGCCATCAGCGCCGCCCGGTCGGCGGCCAGCGTCCGAGTCAGGTCACCCCGGTAGTACCACAACGTACGCCATTGAAGTTGGAGGCGGGTGCGGAAGCCCGGCGGCACGGCCGCCGGGTACGCGTGGACGATCTCCAGAGCCTGCTGGAACCAGGTGATCGCCTCATCATACGCGATGACCCTGGCGGCCTGCTCGGCGGCGGCCAGGGCGTACTCTAGCGCCAGCCAGGGCCGGTCGCTGGCGGCGTAGTGAGTCGCGACCCATCCGGCAAGCTCTCTTCCGATCCGCGCTTCCCCCGCTCGTGGCGCGAATTGTGGGGGGGTGCGGAGAGCCAGCAGCACGTCGGCGACCTGGCGGTGGAGGAACCGGCGCCGGGGCTCGCTGAGCGCGTCATAGACCGCAAGCCGCATCAGATCGTGGCCGAACTCGTAGTGGTCGGCCGCGCCTGGACGCAAGAAGCCAGCGGCCACCAACCGGTCGGCCTGCCTGGCCACTACCGCCTCCGTCTGATCGCTCAGCCGGGCGAGCAAGACGAGGGCAGCCTCCCGCCCGATGACCGATGCCAGCTCCAACACGGCGCGCTCGTCCGGCGACACGTGAGCCAGCCGGCCCAGCACAGCCGACCGGACACTCGGCGGGAGCAGCAACTCCCGGTACGAGTCGGTCACCTCGTCGTAGGCCGTCCGCCAACGACCCTCGGCGTCCACCACAATGAGTCCCTCCTGCACGAACGTCCGGAGCACCTCGCTGAGGAAGAAGGGATTGCCCCCGGTATCGCGGTGCAGTCGGCGGGCGAGTTCGTCGCCCCAGTCCTCGCCACCAAGAGCGCGCAGCAACAGGATAATGTCGGCCTCATCCAGTGTCGTGAGCGCGATCTCCGTGAGCATGCCCTGCTGAGTGAGTGCCGCCCGCAAGGCAGCGAGAGGATGCTGCGGCCCGATCAGGGTGGATGGATAGGCTCCCACCAGGAGCAAGGGCTGCCGGTCCAGCCGGCGTCCGAGGTAATGAACCAGTTGCAGGGTCGATGGGTCGGCCCAGTGCATGTCGTCGAGCAGCAGAACGAGAGGTCCCCCGTGGGCGCGGGAACGAATCACCTCGGTGAGGGCGACCAGCAACCGGAGACGCTCCTCATCCGGGGGCAGGGGCTGGTAGGGTGGAAGGTCTGGAAAGATCCGGCGGAGCTCAGGGAATAACTCGGCGACCGCCGCGAGTTGACCAGGGAGGCACGGAGGAGAGGACGAGGGCGGGGGCGGGAGCAGGGTGCCGCGGAGCGCCTCGAGGATGGGCGCGTAAGCCAGGTTCTGCTCCAATTCGGAGCAGCGCCCGGCGAGCACCGTGGCCCCTCGAGCGACCGCCAGACCGGTTAGTTCCTCTAACATGCGCGTCTTGCCGACCCCGGGCTCACCCGTCACGAGGACCACTCGGCCTCGGCCCCGGACCGCCTCTTGCAGGAGGTGATGGAGGATGGGCCACTCCAGATCGCGACCGACCAGTGGGAGACGGAGAGACGGGGTGAGGGGGAGTGAGGGGGTGAGGGGGTGAGGGGGTGCTGACGTCTGGTCGCCGTATCTTCCCATCTCACTTCGGAGAAGGCGCTCGTGGAGTGCCACCGTCTCCGGCAGCGGATCGACGCCCAACTCGCGGGCCAGTGCCGTCCGGCACTGCTCGAAAGCGCGCAGCGCCTGCCCCTGTTCGCCGGCCCGGTAGTAGCATTCCATCGCCAGCCGCCAGGCGCTCTCCCGGCACGTGTCGTGGGCCAGCACCCGGTGGCAGCGTACCAGCGCCTCTCGATAGCGGGTCTGCTCCAGGTACGCCGTCGCCAGGGCACTCTCGATCTCGATGAAAGCCTCGCGCAGGCGCTCCCGCGTGGGGATGGCCCACTCCTCATAGAGGTCCTCAGCCAGGTAGTTGCCCTGATAGAGGGCCTCGGCGGCGGAGTAGGCGACGATGGCCGTTAAGGGATCGCCCTGCAGCGCGGCAGCCTGTCCCCGGCGACAGTGTCCCAGGAAATCGTCCACGTCGATCTGGCACTGGCCGGCAGGGTCGAAACGGTAGGCGGCCGGGTAGGTGAGAATGAAGCGCGAGGCCGCCGGGGCTGCCAGCTCAGGTTCGAGCAGCCGTCGGAGCCGAGTGACGGCCACCCACAGGCTATTGCGGGCCGAGGCGGGGGTCAACTCCGGCCAGAGCCACTCGATGAGTTGGTCGGTCAGAAGCGCGTGGCCTCGCTTGGTGAGGAGGATTTTCAGGAGTTGCTGAGCCTTGTGACCGAACCACTCTTCAGGCGCGACGAGATGTCCGTTCCTCCAAAGCCGGAACGACCCGAGAAGCTGGAAGCGCAGACCGGTCATGTCGCTCCTCAGAACTCAGTGGTACAAGGTTCTGGCCCACCTTCCCTTTCAGGAGTTGCGCTATAGGGGGGTGTCCGGCGACTGACCGGGGCGCAACGGGAGCAGGGATCGTGCTCCTGTTGCTCGCGATGATACTGCGGCCGATCATGGTGCGCGGCTCCGGAATGAGAAAGCTATGCGAGCATCAGTGATGGCTTATTGATTGAACGGTCTTCGGGGCCGCATTCGCGGGGATGGGTGGCGCCGCAAGCCCCTATGTTTCAGCGCGAGATGGCGGCCCAGAGACACGATAGCACTGATTACGTCTGGTGAGAAGGGGTCAACCGGCTCAGCCCTGCCAGGCAACCCCCGCACCCTCAAGCACGGTCCGCTGGGCTGCAAGCAGCCCCTGAAGGCCCCGCTCGCTCAGAGTCAGAAGGCGATCGAGGGTCGTGCGACTGAAGGGCGCACCCTCGGCAGTGCCCTGAAGCTCGACAAAGTGGCCCCCAGCGGTCATGACCACGTTCATATCCACCTCAGCCTGGCTATCCTCGCTGTAGTCCAGATCCAGCAGAAGATCGCGGCCGACGATGCCAACGCTGACCGCGGCAACGGCAGTCGGCAAGACGCGTCCCTCGACCAATCGCTTCCGGCGCAGTCCTTCTACGGCCAGAGCCAGGGCCACGAAACCGCCTGTGACGCTGGCGGTGCGAGTGCCACCATCCGCCTGGATCACATCGCAGTCGATGGTGATTTGACGCTCGCCGAGGGCATCCAGATCAACCGCTGCGCGCAGGGAGCGGCCGATGAGGCGCCGGATCTCCTGGGTGCGACCACCGAGGCCTGACGTCTCACGGCGGATGCGGTCTGGGGTGGCGCGGGGTAGCATCGCGTACTCAGCGGTGACCCAGCCGCTGCCCCTGCCGGCGAGCCAGCGCGGCACCGCCGGCTCGACCGTGGCGGCACAGAGAACCTGGGTGCGGCCCATCTCGATCAGAACCGAACCCTCGGCGAATGCCTGCACCCCGACGGTCATCTTGACCGGGCGAAGCTCAGCGGGGCCGCGGCCATCGGCGCGGGGCATGGGTGCTCCTTTCAGATGCGAGTGCCACGGCCCAAGATCCAGTAGCGTGCCGGCCAGATGGGAAAGCGAAAATGGCGCACCGGTTGAATCTGGAAGCCAGCCGTCTGGAGGTGCGCGGCTGTGTCGCGGTTGACATGGCACCCACCGGACAACCGTCCCCACAGTGGCTGAATCATATCCTGGCTCCAGGCTTCCCGGCTCTCTTCCGGCGCACGGACGTGCTCGAAGAAGAGGATTGCCCCGCCCGGCCGCAGGACCCGCTGCACCTCAGAGAGCGAACGCTCGAGATCGTGGACCGAGCAAAGCACCATCGTGCTCACGACCGTATCGACGCTGGCATCAGAGAGTGGGAGTGCCTCGCCCACGGCCCGAAGCAGAGAGAAGTGGGGGCGGGGCGCCGCCCGCACGGCTGCCTCAGCAAGTCTCGCCGGGTCGGGCTCGATGGCGATCACGCGGACGACCGGCGGGTAGTGGCCGAAGTTGGCGCCTTGCCCGGCACCCAGTTCCAGCACGGTGCCGCTAGCGTGGGCCAGCAGCTCGGCGCGCGCCGCAGCCAGCCAACGCGCCTCGAGTCCGTGGCGGACAAAATCCAGCAGCGCAGGAAGGAGGTCAGGAGTCGCGGTCATCTTCACCGGCCTCCAGGACCACTATTGTTGGCGAATTCATAGACTGTCGCGGCGCCCGGTTCGGAGTGCGTGCTTCAGCGTAAACAAGCAGGCACTCCGAACAGCAGCAGTCCTTTCGCCTCACACTGCTGCGGGCCTCCCCGGCCTCTGATACGAGCCGCATTGTGCCGATGGGCACTGGTGCGGCAGACTTCGGACGTCTTGCAGACCGACATCTCGTTGGAGTCGTAGGGCCGCTCAAAAGTCCCGACGCGGTCCTGCGAACGACTTTTGAGCGGCTCTGGTCAGCCTCTACCCCTCCATGAAACGCCTTGCCGCGTCAGCCATCGCCCGCTCGACCGGCGCCGTTTTGAAGAGCTTCTCCAGCTCCGGGGCCAACCAGGGCGAGCGGTCGGTGATCTCCTGGCGCTGGCTCTTGATCTTGGTCAGGTCGGCGTCGGGCTTGCTCAGTTCGGTCGCCAGCGCGCCGAGTTGCTGCAGGATCGCCGTGCGCTGCTCTTCCGAGAGCGCGATCTGCCCTTGAACGACCCGTGTAACGTCAGCAAAGGCTTCCACGATGGTCTGCACGGGCCTGGGCGCCGCTGGGGTCGCCCCTCCGGCTGGCGCGCCTGGACGGGGCTGAGCCGCCTGGCCGAGAAT
>DOUV01000514.1 GCA_003520455.1 Chloroflexota bacterium
TGGCGCACGCGGACTTGGGCTTCCTCTTCCACCTGGAGCAAACGGTGGAGTGTCGCCTGTTGCGAGCCGCGTGATCCCTGGTCGCGCATCGCCACGCTCCTCATGCCGGCTCTCGCGCCGCTGGCCACACGAAAATCTTCGACCGGCGAACGGAAAAGCAGAGCCGTCTGCTACCTAGTGTATAGATCTCCGGTCAATGACAGTACCTACGTTTGTGACCTGCGAAGGTGCTCTCTGTCACGCGCGCGGCCTCGCGCCCAAGTGCTTTTTGTCACGTGCTTTTGATGAAGTCGAATGGCTGATTGATCGGCGTTTGGACGGTATCATAGGTGTAGTCAGCTTCCCCGTTCCCCGGCGCTGCCTGGCTGCAGCGCGACGCTCTGGGGCCGCCGGGATGAAGAGACGCTTTGTCCGCATCGCACCATGCCCCGGCGGCCACGTCGGGGCTGTTTGTATTCTCGGAACAATCCATCCCACTTCTCCCTGTCACCGGGGAAACTCGCGGAGGTCTCGATGGAACAACTGATGGTCAGAGATTGGATGACGCCCGATCCGATTACGGTCGAGCCGCGGACGACCTTACCCGCCGCCTATTACCTCATGAAACTCAACCACATTCGCCGGCTGCCGGTCGTCGATCATGAGAGCCGCCTGGTCGGCATTGTGACGTTGGGCGATATTCGCGAGGCCCGGCCAAAGGAGTCGACCCGGTTGAACCTCTGGGAACACCACTTCTTGACGGCCAGCCTTGAAGTTCAAGACTTTATGTCACCCAACCCGGTCGCCGTGGCGCCGGACACATCAATCAGGCACGCGGCTCAGCTCATGCTCCAGCGCAAAATTGGCGGCCTCCCCGTCGTGGACGGTGGACGGTTGGTTGGGATTCTCACGGAATCGGACCTCTTGCGGTTGCTCGTGGAGCAGCTCCTGCCAGAGCCCGAATGAGAGCCCAATGTGAGTGCGTGAACCGAGCGGGTTCGAATCCACTCGCTGCAGGGGAGGATGGCCCCGGCGCGGCACCGGACAGCACCCAACGCTGCCAGTTGGCGCACTCCCGCACGGTCTTTGGGTGCTGTCCGATGCCGGTCTTCCCCCGCTCCCGGGCGAAGGAGTTCGTCGCGGGGTGTCAGCCCTGATGATCGTGCCGATCCGATAGACATGGAGGTGCGAAAATGACGACCCACAAAATTCTGATCCCACTGGACGGCTCCGAGTTCAGCCGCCAGATTTTGCCCCCCGTTCGCCGTCTTTTCGGTCCGGAAAGCTCTCAGTTGATCCTGCTGCACGTCACGCCCCTTCTGGAGGAACTCGCCGTGGCACCGGCTCGCCCGCCCCTCATCGATGCGGGTGTGCTCTCGACCTGGCCGGGAACGGGCGCTATTCAGCACCCGAGCCATTCCATCTCCGCCACTCAGGTATGGCACAGTGTTCCGCCAGCGGTCGCGGATGCGCTGCAGGGGGACGCGCAAGCTCTGCGCGCTGCCGGCTACCCGGTGTCCCTGGCCGTTCGGTTCGGCGACCCGGCTCAGGAAATCCTCGACCTCGTCGAGGACGAGGCCGTGGACCTGGTAGCAATGGCAACCCACAGTCGGACCGGGCTCGGCCGGCTCGTACTCGGCAGCGTCGCCGAACAGGTGCTCCATAACATAACGGTCCCGGTGATGCTGATGCGCCCGTTCGCGCGTCCCGCCCGGCAGTCCGGCGCGGGAGAGTTGCTGGCGGAACGCCTGGCAGAGGGACTCCCGGTCCGAATGGTGGTGGCCACGGATGGTTCTGCGCTCGCCCAGCTGGCCACAACCTTCGCCGGCGAGCTAGCCAGGCGGCTGAGCGCTGAGCTCACCTTACTCGTCGCTGTTCACGGCGATGCGACCAGCGTTCGCAGTCATAAAATCCTGGACGCGGCCCGCAATCTCCTCGGCGGCCTGAATTCGGTTCAGAAGGCGATTCCACTGGCCGAATTCAACTACGAGGTCGTCCTCGCGCAACTTGCCGAGTTACCGGTCGATCTTCTGGTCATCGGGCCCTTTGAGGATCGGAGCCCGTCGAGCGCCTACTCCGTCGGGCTGACTGCCCGCCGCCTGGTCCAGCTCGCACCGACCTCCGTGTTGGTGGTGAAGGGCGAGCCACGCGCGGCCGGCAGTATTCTAGCCTGCACTGCCGTTGGCGATGAAGTGGTCGTGGATGTCGCTGCGCGGCTTGCCAAAGCCATCGGGGCAGAATTGCGCCTCCTCCACGTGGTGGCGCTGACCGAGGATGAGTGCCTGGCGCTCTCTGATGGTATCGACATCCCGCTGACCGCCGTGTTCGATCGCCACACGACGCAGGCGCGGTATCTCAAGGCCTGCATCGCCAGGCTCGAGGCCCTGGGATTCGGTCACGAGGCGGTGACGGTCCGCTGCGGAGCGCTGCCCGAGGCCATCTTCGAGGAAGTCCGCGAGGGTGGCTTTGATCTGATCGTCGTCGGCAGCCAGACTCGACCGGAATACTTCCTCGGGAGCCTCGCCGATCGCGTCGTCAGGTACGCACCGCGGTCGGTTCTGGTCGTGCGAACATCGTAGCCAGACGAGCGAAAGGGAACTGGGGAACCTCAGGGAAATTTGGACGAACTGTCCTGAGAGTAGCCGTTGGAGGTGCAGGCGCAGGCGGTTGCACCTTCTCCGGACGGCCCTTTTCATCCCTCACGGTAGGGCACGACCGCATGAACAACTCGGGGGAATTGAAAGCTCGACCTGCCAGGGTGACGATCGGGCCACAGGCATGGCGAAAGTTCCCGTCATGCATCGGGCCGGGGTTGTCGAAGCCCGTACGAAGAGACGCTTCAATGGGAATACCGTGTGCTCGGCGGGCGAGGGCACTGCCCTCACCTCCCTCATACACACGATCCGAAGAAGAGCACAGAGGGAAGAGCCTGGCGGGTGCCAGGCTCTTCCCTCTTGTACTGATCCACACCTCTCCACGCTATCGATCCATCATCAACCCTACTCCCAATACCAACCGCTACCCTTCCTCGCTTTCCTCTTCTTCCTTCGCTTCCGACTCCTCGCGAACGACCGTTGGGGGCGTCCCGGTCGCCTTGGGAAACCCTTGGAGAATGTCGCCGCTCCCACCAGGGCCAGAGTCCTCTACCACTTCCTCGACCCTGGGGATCGAGGTCTCATCTTCCATACCGTAGTCGTCTACGTCCACGGGCCGCTCTCCTTGTTCCGTCTACCCTCAGCCGATCCGTCACCCTGGTCCCTTCGGTGCTTTCGATGAAAGAAGGTGCAAGAACCGGACCGCGAACCGGCATTGACGGTGTCTTTCAGGTATACACGTTATGGCCGCTGCGCACACGCGGCCCAATCAGAGTGCTGCCCAACCATCTGGCTTGACCGGAGAACGGCCGGTATGTCAGAGCAGCCGGTTCAGGAACTGGGTCGTCACGGCCGTGCCGAAGCCATAGGCGAGGTGCGCGCCGAGCCGGTTCGCGTGTTGTCGGGGAGGAACGGATGTTGGCCCGCCTTGCAGCCCGAGAAGAGGCACCGTCAACTCATCGCCGAAGAGCCAGAGCCCGGTCGCAAAGGCCAGGCCGCCGCGGATATCCGGAAAGCCGGCCGCGGCTCGGATGGCGCCGTAGATGCCGCCCTGCAGCATCCCATAGATCCAGTGAACCAGATAGCTCAACGTCGTCTTCGTCTCTTGGGACTGCGCCTCCTGGCCGGTGAGCGCGCGATACGCGATTCGACCGAGGGCTGCTGTCGATGACTCGCCCTCCTGGTACTGCTTTCCGATCAGTGAAATTGAGTCGAGCGGCTGGGGCTCGACGTGGCCGCTCGACTCACTCGTTTGGTTCGACACCCAACTCGTCACCAGTGGCGCCACCCACTGCCAGTAGCTGTCCATGGCGATCAATCCGACGGCACCGCCAGCCAGCCCGAGAACGAAGCCTTTCCAGCGATTCGCCTCCTGATGTTTCACGCACCTCACTCCTTTCTTCGATGAGATTCCTTGACCGGTTGACGCCCCAAATCCCTCTGGCCTCGCCGGGCAGTCCGTTCCGCCTCGAATGCGAGAGCGCCAGTCAAGGAGTCAGACTTCCAAAGTCTCGGAAGAGTTCGGAAGTCTCCGACCACGCGCCCGGGCGACTCTTTGACCGGTATGCTAACGCATCATGTCGCGGCCGATCCCCCACGACGCTCGCGCTTCGAGCCAACGGATGACGAGGTTGACGACTGCGGCAAGAGCGGAGACGGCCAGGCTGCCGGCGACGATCTTTTGGGGGTTGCCCTGAGCCACCCCGCTGAACAGTAACTCACCGAGGCCACCGGCGTTGATCAGGCTGGCGATGGTGCCAATCGCGATCGTAGAGAGGGTGGCAATGCGAATGCCGGCCAGGATGACCGGCAGCGCCAGGGGCAGTTCGACCCTGTAGAAACGTTGCCAGGGGGTCATGCCCATGCCGCGCGCCGCCTCGATGATGGCCGGGTCGATCCCATCGAGGCCGACGACGATGTTGCGAACGAGAATCACCTGCGCGTACGCTACCAGCGCTACGAGCGCGGCCTCGAGACCGAGGCCAAAGACCGGGATGAGCAGGACAAAGAGCGAGAGACTGGGAATCGTGTAGATCACGCTGAGCACCCCCAAGACCGGCCCCTGAACATTCTTGACACGGACCAGCAGCAGCCCGAGCGGCATTGCAATGAGCAGGGCCAGGACGAGCGTCAACCCTGTCATGCGCAGATGCTCGAGGAAGAGCCCCCAGACGATCTGGGGGTTGGTCAGGAGATAGTTCACGGCTCATGCCTCGCATCGATGATCCTGTGGAGGGTCTCGAACGTGAGCAGGCCGAGGAGTTGGCCGTCGTCGTCAACCACCGACAGTGCCTCCTCTTGACTCTTCAGCAGATCGGACAGCGCCACACGCAGGTTCCGGTTGGCGGGAATCGTGCTGCGCGGCGGCGCCCTCCAGTCGAGCGGCTCGAGCGCATCGCGGGCACACAGGAGGCTGAGGCGGCGGAGCACATCGTCGGCATCGACCAATATGGCCACGAACTCGTTCGCGGGATGGGTCAGGATTTCGAGCGGCGGCGCGAACTGCTCAACGCGCCCGTCGCGCAACACCAGGATTCTATCGGCCAGCCGCAGTGCCTCGTCCACGTCGTGCGTGACGAAGAGGATGGTCTTGGCGAGGCGCCGCTGGATCGCGAGGAATTCATCCTGCATTCGAGCCCGGGTGATGGCATCGAGGGCACCGAAAGGCTCATCCATCAGCATGATGCCCGGATCGACCGCCAGCGCCCGGGCAATACCGACGCGCTGCTGCTCTCCGCCCGAGAGTTGGCGCGGGTACCGCCGGTGAAAACTAAGCGGCAGGCTGACCATCTCCAGAAGTTCGTCGATGCGCCGGCGGATGCGGGCCTTGTCCCACCCCAGCAGCTTCGGCACGGTGGCGATGTTCTCTTCGACGGTCATGTGCGGGAAGAGACCGGTCTGCTGGATGACGTAACCGATCGAGCGGCGCAACCTGGTTTTCGGAATCTCGAGGATATTGGTCCCATCGATGAAGATCGCGCCGCTTGTCGGCTCGTAGAGCCGGTTGACCATCTTGAGCAGGGTGGTCTTGCCAGAGCCAGAGGGGCCAAGGAAGACGACCAATTCACCCTCCCCGACCTCGAAGCTTACGCCGTCAACGGCCGGCACCGCACTCTCGCGGAAGCGCCTGGTCAATCCCTCGACACGGATGGTACTCATTGGCGCGCCGTCTCACCCCCGATCCTCATTTGCGAATCAGCCCTTTCTCCACCAGGAACTGGCGCGCGACCTCGGCGGGCTCCATCTTCGCCGGCCCATCGACCTTCCAGTTGAGCTCCGCCATGACCTCGTTGGTCAGCAGCGGCTCCACCTTGTTGAGCGCATCGGCGATGCCCGGATTGGCGCTCAGGGTATCCTGGCGAACCACCGGAGCAGCCTGGTAGGGCGGATAGAAGTTCTTATCGTCTTCGAGGCGGACCAGGTCGTACCCCTGGAGTTGGCCGTCAGTCCCGAAGGCGACGACCACGTCGATGTCACCGTTGAGCAGAGCCTGGTAGCGCAGGCCCGGATCAAGCTGGCGCTGATCTTTGAACTGGAAGCCTCCATAGGCCTTCTGCAGACCGGGCAGACCATCCTCGCGGGCGAAGAATTCCGGCGGCCCGCCGATGACCAGGTTCGGGGCCGCCTGGGACAGATCGCTGAAGGTGCGAAGATTGAACTGGTCGGCGATTTTGGGCGTGGTCGCCAGGGCCTGGGTGTCGTTGAACGGCGCCGGCTGAAGCCAGGTGAGCTTGAAGCGCTGCTCGTACTCGCTTTTCACCTTTTCGAAGATCGCCTGACGGTCACTCATCGGCTCGTCCTTAAGAACGGTCAGCAACGCCGTGGAGGTGTACTCCGGATAGAGGTCGATGTCGCCCTTCAGCAGCGCCTCGTGCGCGACAGGCGTCGCGCCGAGGTTCAGCTTGCGCTCGACCTTGAAGCCGGCATCTTCGAGCAAGTCGGCGTACATCTCGCCGAGGATGAATTCCTCAGTGAAGTTTTTCGAGCCGATGGCGATGGTCGAGGTGGACTGCTGGCCTGTCAAGCGGTTGCAGGCGGGCAAGAGCAGCACCACGACGAATAGAATGAGAATGCTCCGGCGGGCGGCACGGACGTCACGCATACAGTCTTCCTCCTTGCTCGTACGATTCCTTACGATCGGGCGGCCGGCGGGCTGAGCTGGTGTTGAACCGTTGCGAGCACGCCCTCGGCGAGAAGCGCCAACAGAGCCACGGGAATCGCGCCAGCCAGCATGACTCTGGCATCGAAGAGCGCGAAGCCGCGAAGGATAAAATCGCCCAATCCACCGCCGCCGATAAAAGCAGCCAGCGTTGCGCTCGCGATCACCTCGACCGTCGCCGTTCGAACCCCAGCAATGATCACCGGCAGTGCCAGTGGAAACTCGACCCAACGCAGAATCTGCGCCGTACTCATCCCCATCCCGCGGGCAGACTCCACAACCTCATCCGGGACGCTTCGGAAGCCGGCATAGGTGTTGATAAGGATGGGTGGAATGGCGAGGATCGTGATGGCCACCAATGCTGGGACGAAGCCAAGCCCGAGGTATGGGTAGGCCAGGAAAAGAATGGCGAGGCTGGGCACGACCCGCAGCGCGTTGGTCAGGTTGATGGCGAGCGGTGCGACGACCAGGTGACGTGCGACAAGAATGCCCGACGGCAGGCCGATGAGAAACGCAAGCGTCAGTGCCGAAAGGCTCAAAATGACATGGGTCTCGAGGGAGTTCAAGAAAAAACGGGGGTTGCGCTGGGCATATTCAAATGCACCGATCAGCAAGCTCACGGTTTTCCTTGGTCCTTCTTCTGTGGTTCCACCAGGCTCTCTCTATCTGGTGTGCGGTCGCAGTGGGCGGCATGGAACCCTGCCGGGCATCGCGGCCGGCGCAAGTGCATCGCGGCACAAGAGTGAGGAGCACGCGTTTGTAGGAACGTTTGCAGCGCCGGAACGGAGGCACGCCGCAAGCCCCCCACCGGTTGGATAGTGGAGTGCGCCGGAGAAGACGGAGAGCGGCCGGCCTTCTGACGACGCTGAAACAGGATCAGGTCGATGGCACTCGAGCCGGGCCAGCAGGGCTGGCCCGGCGTTAGAGTTCCAGATTGACCCCGCCAAGGGGATTCTCGCCCTCGGTCACGGCCCGTTCTCTTGCAGGTTCCTCTCTGATCCGCAGACGGTTGTAGATATCCCGAGCGCCGGGGACCGATTCGGCCACGTCCTCAGCCATGCGCTTGGCCTGGCGGTTGCGGACGGTACCCCGAAGCGTGACCTCGCCATTGCTGACGTCGACCTCAATCTGGCTGGCATCGAGATAGCCATGGGCCGTCAAGGCCTCACACACGTCCTCGCAGATGCGTTCGTCGGAGCGTTGGTACCCCCGCGGGCCGCGGCCCGTGAACGGCCCGGGAATCATCCAGGGTTCGGTGCCGGCCGGTGGTACCGGCTCGCGGAAGCCCGGGCGGGCACGCTCATAACCGGCTTCCCGCCTATAGCTCCGATCAAAGCGCTCGCCGTAGTCGCCTTCCTGGCGATAGCCTCGGCGGAAAGGCTCATCCGAAAAGCGTTCTCGACGATGCTCACGCTCGCCGGGCACAGGCTCGCCATATTCAGGCCCGTGCTCACCGTAGCCAGGACCACGCCAGGTGGGCTCGCTGTAGTAACCTTGCTGGCCGTAGGGATAGCTCGTGTAGTTGGTGAGGCGCCCGTGGTAGCCGCCCTCAAACCCAATCCTGCCACCGGTGTCATAGTCAAAACGGCCGCTGCGCTCCCAATCCTGGTCGAAGCGATTGGCTCCCTCCCGCGACCGGCGCCAGATGCGCCGCCGATCATCCCAATGGTTAGGCATAGGGATCCCCCTTTCATGTGCAAAAGCAAACATTGATGGATCTGATACTGCCGGGCGGATGGGTCCGGCACCCAGAAGAACCACACATGCTACTAGCAATGAACGTGCCGTGCGCTTGACGCGACCGGGCGGCTGCTGGTGAGGGTCGAGCGCCCGGAGAGAGGTGCCGTCTTCCAGCACAACACGGTCGTAGTCCGCTGCACCCACTCCACTGGCGTTTCCCTCTCGGCCCTCCTCCTCGAACCTTGCGCGGCCTCGATTGCAATCATTCTGGCTCGACAAAACCACGATTCATCAGCGAGGCGGCGATCAGTCGGGAAAACCATCGCCCCACCAGGCTGGCTTGATTCTTGCTCTTTTCGACCGGTGTTGAACTGTCGAGAGCCCTGGCTGCGCCGGCGGTGGCAGGCGGGAGGGAGGCCTCAACGTGCGCAATATTCTTTTCGTGGAACTCTTGGGCGGAATCGGCGACGTTTTGATTGCGCTGCCCACCATCCAGGCCCTGGGTCGCTCCCACCGCGAAGCCGTGCTCACCGTTTTGACCTTTACCCCGGGGCGCTAGTGGCCGACCTCGGCCTCGCCGGGCTGGTCCACATGACCGGTTACCTGCCGGCGCCGACCGCCTCGCACCGTCTGGCCGGCGCCGACATTGGTGTGCTGCCCTTCAATGGAGGCGTCACCCTCAAGAGCGGCTCGCTCCTGGCGCTCCTGGCCCACGGCCTGCCTGTTGTCGCCACCCGCCACGATCCGCTAGACCCCGATCTGGTCGACGGGCACACTGTCCGGCTCGTCGCTCCCCGCGATATCGAGGGCCTGGCCAGGGCGTTGCTGCAGCGCCTTGCTCAGCCGGTGGTGCGTGCCCGGCTGGGCATCGCCGGTCGCGCCTTCGCCGGCAACTTCACCTGGTCGGGCATCGCTCAACGGCACTTCGATGTCTACCAGACTGTTCTCGGGAATCGACCAATCACCGCAACGCCCCAGCCGCCGCGGCCCGGCCGGGAGGCCACTCGATGGCAAGAACGATTGGCCGAACATAGAACGTGTTGCGCACGCCGACGTGAATCGAGACATTTCCGCCTTTTTGGCCGGGATATCGAGAGCGGAAAGAGCCCGTAAACATGGGGTGGGCGAGGGCAGTGCCCTCGCCCACCGGGCCTCACTGCGCCAACAGGAGCGTCACGTTTTACGTGCCAGCAATCTGTGCACCTTTGAACGATACGACATCACCGAGAGACACCATCGTGTTGAGCGCACGCCAGGACGTTCTGATCTACATCCTCATTCCCGCAGCGGCCATCGTTGCCGGGAGCGGTCTCGCCGCGTTCTACGAACCGGGGACAAAGCTTGAAAGCGCGATCCAACACTTCGCCGCCGGCATGATCTTCGCCGCCATTGCAGGTGAGCTGTTGCCTCAGGTGCACGACCGCCAGCCCCTGACGGTCGGCATCGGCTTCGCGTTCGGAACCCTCGCCATGCTGATCATCAAATGGCTTATCGAGGACGTCTGGCAGGTCAAAGGCGGGGCGGCTCACGAGAGCGCTGACGCTGTGGGACTGATCACTGCGACGGGCGTGAACTTCGTGGTTGACGGCTTTCTGCTCGGGCTCGGATTTACTGTGGGGGTCGAAGAGGGGGTTCTCCTCATGGTCGCTGTCGCCGTCGAGATTTTTTTGTTGGCCTCAGCGGAGCGGCCGCACTGCAGGATACGGAAATATCGCGCGGGAAGAGCATCGCAGCCGCGCTCGGGTTGGCAGCGCTGTTCCTGGTTCCCGCAGCGGCCGGCGTGACGATCTTCAGTGGCGTTTCCGGACCCGTCTTCGCGGCGGTCATCGCGTTCGGGGCTGCCGCCCTGCTCTACATTGTGATCGAGGAGTTATTCGTCGAGGCCCACCAGAAGGTGCCCGAAAACCCGGTCATCGCGTCCACATTCTTTATCGGATTCCTGGCACTCCTGCTCGTCGAGATGGTCGCGTAGAGCGCCGGTCAAGTCCTCAGACTTCCGAAGTCTGGTAGGGAGCGTGCTGGCCCAACACGCACTCCGACGACGGTGAGAGAGGCGGGCACTTGCCGCGAACAAGACTTCGGAAGTCTTTTCCCTAGCCCCGCAGGATTCCTTGGCCGGTGCTCTAGAACCGGTCAAGCTGTCGCCGAGGGCGCATGATCGGAGACTTCCGAAGTCTCGGAAGACTTCGGAAGTCTCACGACTGGCGGCAGACAACACAACGCAGCGGCGAGCCTGACAATTCTCGATAAGGGCGCACGACCGGGGCGAATTCCGCCTCGCCGGACGCCCAAACGAATTGAACGGCAACGGGCGCACGGCCGTACGGCCCCACGAACCCCCGGCGCTCTCAAACGACTTCGGATCGGCCCCTGGCGGCATCCTCACGGCTCGCCAGGACCGGCGTTTCGAAGGTATACTTATTCTTACCAAAGAATCGTCCCTGCCGCATTGCAACGTCTCACCCCTTTCCGTCGCAGTGCCATTCTCATGAGAGGAGAACCGAATTGGGCATTCGCGATCTACTCGAAACCCACGTTGGTCTGGTACCGAACCCGATCAGCCCCAAGACCGGCCAGGCGCACTCCCGAACCCGGGGAGCCTCAGTCAGGATCAGTGTCTGCCCTTACTGTGCCGTTGGCTGCTCGCAACTTGTCTACACGAAGAATGGACGGATCATCGACATCGAGGGCAATTACGAGAGTCCGATCAACGGCGGCACGCTCTGCCCAAAAGGGGCGGCGACCTTCGGGCTGCTCCACAACCCCCTCCGGCAGACCAAAGTCCAGTACCGCGCGCCCTACAGCGATCATTGGGAGGAGCGCCCGCTCGAGTGGGCGATGGAGCGCATCGCCTGCCTGATCAAGCAGACACGCGACGCCAGCTTCGAGGAGACCGACGAGAACGGGATGGCCGTCAACCGCACTCTGGCGATTGGCCACCTCGGCGGCGCGACCCTCGACAACGAAGAGAACTACCTGATCAAGAAACTCTGGACCGCGGGGCTCGGGATCGTCGCCGTCGAGAATCAGGCCCGCATATGACACTCCAGCACGGTGCCCGGTCTGGGCGCCCGCCTCGGTCGCGGCGGCGCGACCACCACGCAGCAGAGCCTGGCTGACAGCGACTGCGTCGTCATCATGGGCTCCAACATGGCGGAGAACCACCCGGTTGGGTTCCGCTTCGTCATGAAGGCCAAAGAGCGCGGTGCGACGGTCATCCATGTGGACCCCCGCTTCTCGCGGACCTCGGCGCTGGCCGACATCCACGTCCCGCTCCGGGCGGGAAGCGACCTCGCCATGCTCGGCGGCCTGATCAACTACATCGTCAATAGCGAGCGTTGGAAGAGCGACCCCTTCTTCAAGGCGTACGTCACCCACTACACCAACGCGCCGGTGATCATCAATCCGGCCTTCAGGGACACGGAGGATCTGGGGGGGCTCTTCTCAGGCTACAACCCCGAAAAGCGGCGGTACGACTTCGACACGTGGCAGGTCGCCGCGCAGCCCGGTACCCCACCGGCCCCACCCGATCCGGGGCGAATGCCAGCCGGCTCTCCCGGCCGAGGCCAGCAGGAAGGCGGCCCCGGCGCCCAAGAGGCG
>DOUV01000704.1 GCA_003520455.1 Chloroflexota bacterium
GAGCGCCTGGTCTACGGCGACCAGCCCGAGGCGGGGTTGACCCCGGCGCAGATTGCCGCCGGCAACCTCGCGGGACGTCTGTACCGCCACGACGACGAGGCCGGGCGGCTCGAGGTGACGCGCTACGACTTCAAAGGGAACATCCTGGAGAAGGCCCGGCACGTCGTCCGTGACGACCTCCTGCTCCCGGACTGGGTGGCCGACTGGAGCGGGCCCAACCCCGACGCCATGTTGGCGCCGCGCGTCTACCAGACGAGCCTGCGCTACGACGCGCTCAACCGCGCGACCAGTCTGCAATACCCCGAGGATGCGGCTGGGACGCGGAAGACCGCGGTTCCGACCTACAACCGCTCCGGGGCTCTCACCGAGGTGAAACTCGACGGCCAATCGTATGTTGACCTGATCGCCTATAACGCCAGGGGGCAGCGGGTGCTCGTCGTGTACGGTAACGACGTGATGACGCGCCACCGCTACGACCCGGCCACGTTTCGTCTCACCCGCTTGCGGACCGAGAAAGCGGTGTCGCCAGCCCCCCTGACGTGGCAGCCCGCTTCGACCGGCCAGCCACAGGAGCGCGTGTTCCAGGACCTGGTCTACGAGTACGACCTGGCCGGCAACATCGTGCGGATCCACGACCGTACGCCGGGGTCTGGCCTGCCGGCCACCCCGGACGCGCTCGACCGGGTTTTCACCTACGATCCGCTGTACCGGCTGCACTCGGCCACCGGCCGCGAGTGTGCCGCCACCTTTCCGGCGCCGTGGGACCCGGCGCCGCGCTGCCAGGACATCACGCAGACGCGCGCGTACACGCAAATGTATCGCTACGACCCGGCCGGCAACCTGACGCAGTTTCAGCACACGGCCAACGGCGGCAGCTTCACGCGCGAGATGACCCCCGCGCTCGCGAGCAACCGCCTCCAGCGCGTCACCGTTGGCCCCGCCCAGTACGACTACCAGTACGATCCCAACGGCAATCTGATCGCGGAAACCACCTCGCGCCGCTTCGACTGGGACCACGCCGACCGCCTGAAGCGCTACCGCACGCAGGCCGGCGCCGTCCCGTCAGTCGACGCCATCTACCTGTACGACGCCTCGGGGCAGCGGGTGAAGAAGTTGGTCCGGAGGCAGGGTGGGCAGGTCGAGGCGACCGTCTCTATCGACGGCATCTTCGAGCACCACATCCGGGGCGCCACCCAGAACACCACGCTCCACATGATGGACAACCAGAGCCGCATTGCGCTCGTGTGCGTCGGCCCGGCCTTCCCCGACGATGGGGCGGCCGACAAACCGGTGCAATACCACCTGGGCGACCACCTCGGGAGCAGCACTGTCGTGCTCGGAGGCGCGACGGCGCGCCACAACGAGTTCGTCAACCGGGAGGAGTACAGGCCCTACGGCGAGACGAGCTTCGGCAGCTACGGCCGCAAGCGATATCGGTTTTCGGGCAAGGAGCGGGATGAGGAGAGCGGGTTGTATTACTTCGGTGCTCGCTACTATGCCGCGTGGCTGGGAAGGTGGATGAGCTGCGACCCGGCGCGGAGGATCGAAGGTGACAACCTCTACCGCTTCACGCGCGCCAATCCTGTTCGCTTCGCTGATGCACTCGGTTATGCCGGTGATGACAAGAATGATCCTGCTGCGGCTGTACCTAAAGTGGTAGCACAACAGCAAGCTCGCGCAGACAACCTGTTAAGAAACGTAGAATCATACCAGGAAGACATCGTGAGTGCAGTCCGAGTGCATGCAGAACACGTAAGAGCCTACAACGAGGCGACTCAGACGATGCAATCGGCAAACCAAAAGACCCCGGCCGGAATCGCCGAATATGGCGAGGCGATGAAGGCGCAAACGATGGCCCAACGCCGACTACTAGACGATCAGGCGAAGTTCGAAAGCCTGGCCAAGACGGGCGCGAAGCAGTTGGCAGACATTCAACAATTCGAACAAGAGGTGAGCAGTCTGAAACAGGCTGTGGAACGGAGCGGCTTCCAACAGCCGCTGCGCGGCGCTGATGCGGTGAGGCAACTCGAGGGCCAATATATGCGGGCACTCAATGCCAATGCCGAGGTCAACACAACTCTGGCGGAACTCAAAACTGTCCGCCAGGCCGTGAGTGCAGCGGCTGAGATAGCCCAGACGGGCCGTCTGATCACCAAAGGCCTCCAGGTGAGCGCCGCGACCGAGGCCACAAGCGCTGGGGAGGCTCGTGTTGCTTCTGGGCGCCCGGGGCCAGGGTCGCGACTGCTGAAGATCGGCGGCACGGTCGTGTTCCTCGGCTCGCTTGCCACCGGCGGAGCGAATGAGGCAGGCGTATGGGACGTGACTGTTGGGGGCGTTCTCCACGAGGGCTACGAGGCCTATCAGGCTGCAAGCGCCGCCATGCGATCCTGGTTCAGCCTGGGATCAAGAATGAACCAAAACGTCCGGTATTACTCATCAGGCAGGTAGGCAACCACGGTTCGGCTGGAGGAGTCCTATGGCGTTCATCATCCGCGGTCGGGTTCGCAGCGAGCCCGAACAGATAGTCGAAACCATCGTCGTTCGCGCCTATGACCGCGACCTGCGCAGCGAGCAGTTGCTCGGCGAGGCGGCGCCGGATCGCGAGGGCCGCTTCGAGATCGGCTATACGCCCGAGCAGTTCCGGCGGGCGGAGAAGGGCCGCGCCGACCTGCTCCTGCGGGTCTTCGGTCCTGATGGCGTCCCGCTCGCCATTCGGCGGCTGGAGGTGGATGGCCAGCCGCGCGAAGAGCCGGCGGCGCCCGTCTTCAACGTGCCACCCGAGTGCGAAGTCGACCTCCTCGTCGAGTTGGAGCCGAGCGGGGAGGGGTCGGAATACGAACGCATCCTCGCCCAGGTCACGCCGCTGCTCGACGGCGTGAATCTCGCCGACCTGACAGCAACCGACGCGAGGTTCATCGTTGCGGATCTGGAGCTGGATGCGGAGCGTGCCCCGCTGATCGAGGCGCTCATCGCCGCGGCCTGGCTGGCGCGCGAGACCGGACTGCCGGTCGAGGCGTTCTATGGCTGGGTGCGCATACCATACCCCGACGCGATCTGGGAGGAATGGCCCCAGGCCACTGAGGAGCGCCGGGCCGAGCTTGTGCGCAAGGCGCTCGACCGTCTGGCCGATACGGCGGACGACGACCTGATCGAGATGCTGCGGCGCCAGGTCGACGCGCGAATCATCCCGGGCTGGGTCGGGGAGAAGGCGGACGAGATTGTCGCGGCCCTCAGGCGACAGGGCCAGACTGCACGGGCCGTCACGGTTCGGCTCCTCGACGCCGCGAACGGGCAGCCGCTCGCGGGCTACAGCGTGGCCGCGAGCGATCTGAGCGGACCCCAGGCCGACCTGGGCCGCACCATCAGCGATGGTCAGGGTGTTGCCGCCTTCATCGATTACCTGCCGCGTACGACACCTCCGGACGACGCGCGAGCGTTCCAGCTCACGATCGACGTGCCAGGCACCGACCAGCCGGTCGAGGTCCAGCAGACACTCCAGCTGGATGGGGGCGGGCCTGTACCCGTGCGGGT
>DOUV01000886.1 GCA_003520455.1 Chloroflexota bacterium
CGTGTCGCCGCCGCCACGGTGGTGGGTGAGGCCTCCGCCCAGGCGCTGGTCGCCGATGTCCCCGATGCAATCATCCATGATCAAGAGGTCAATCTGCCGCCCCCTGGGGCCCTCAAGAAACGTCGCCGGCGCCTCTTCAATCTCTTCTGAAGGACGGAGCCCATGAAAGGACTGATTCTTTCGGGCGGGAAAGGGACTCGACTCTACCCGTTGACCTACACGCGAGCCAAGCAATTGGTGCCGGTGGCAAACAAGCCGGTGCTGATTCGGGTCGTCGAGACGCTGGTGGAGGCCGGCATTCGCGATGTTGGGATCGTGGTTGGTGACACAGCCAAGGAGATCCAAGAGGCGATCGGCCGCGGCCGCCGGTGGGGGATCGAGGTGACCTACATCCACCAGGAGGCCCCGTTGGGGTTGGCGCACGCCGTGAGCATCTCACGTGAATTCCTCGGCGACGAGCGCTTCGTGATGTTCTTGGGTGATAACGTCATCCAGGGGGGGATCTCCAAACTGATCCCGCAGTTTGCCGAGAGCCGCTGGAACTGCCAGGTGGTGCTAACCCCGGTCGATGAACCGCGACATTACGGCGTGGCTGAGTTGGACCCCGACTCACGGCGCATCCTGCAGTTGATCGAGAAGCCCCGTAACCCGCCGAGCAACCTGGCGCTGGTCGGCATCTACATGTTCGACTCGACGATCCACGCAGCGGTGAGCAACATTACCCCCTCGTGGCGGGGCGAACTCGAGATCACCGATGCCATTCAATGGCTCATCGAGCATGGCTACGATGTCCACCCCTACGTCCACCGTGGCTGGTGGATCGATACTGGCAAACCGATTGACATGCTCGCGGCCAACAATCTCGTGCTCGAAGAGCTCGAGCATTACATCGCCGGCTACGTCGACCGCGATAGCCAGGTGACCGGCAAGGTGACCGTCCAGAAAGGGGCTGAAATCATCAATAGCGTCATCCGCGGCCCCGCAATTATCGGCGAGAACACCCGGATCGTGAACAGCTACGTTGGTCCGTTTACCAGTATCTACCACGATTGTCTGATCGAGGAGAGCGAGATCGAGCACTCCATCGTTCTGGAGAACTCCGTCATCATCGACATCCCCTCGCGGATTGAGGATAGCCTGATCGGCCGCAACGTCGAGGTGCGTCGCTCGCCCATCAAGCCGAAAGCCTACAAGATGACGCTCGGTGACAATTCGAAGGTCGGGATCTTGTAGCGGGTGGCAGATGTTATCGAAGATGATAGGCTTTCAATAATCCACCGGTCCTTGGACCGACGAGTTGGAAGGAGCAACGGCTCTTCAGCTATGGGGTGCCAGCCAGTCTGCGCCGTTCTGGGTATTGCTTCGACGGGCGGCGGCGAACGCGTCGAATGGTAAAAAAGGGAACAGAGTGAAGAACATCCTGGTCACCGGAGGTGCCGGCTTCATCGGCTCGAACTTTGTGCGGTATATGGTGCGTCGCTACCCTGGCTACGCCATCGTGGTCTACGACAAGCTCACCTACGCTGGGAACCTCGATAACCTGCTCGAGGTGGATGACGAGCCCAACTACCGCTTCGTCAGGGGCGATATCTGCGATCCGGAACAGGTCGCGGAGACGATTCGCCACTACGGCATCGACACCATCGTCAATTTTGCGGCTGAGACCCACGTCGATCGCTCGATCATGGATCCGGCCGCATTCGTGCACACCGACGTCATTGGGACCTACACCCTCCTCGAGGCGGCGCGGAGGTTTGAGCTGGAGCGCTACCACCAGATTTCCACTGATGAAATCTACGGCCACATCGAGGGTGACCGTCGCTCGACCGAGGGCGACCCGGTGGCACCGCGCTCACCCTACTCGGCCAGTAAGGCCAGCGGCGATTTGCTCGTGCACGCCTACTTTGTGACCTACGGCCTGCCGGTGACCATCACGCGCGGCGCCAACAACATCGGCCCGTATCAGTACCCCGAGAAGGTCGTCCCGCTCTTCACGACCAACGCGCTCCAGAACCGGCCGCTCCCGCTCTATGGCGACGGTCGCCAGCGGCGCGACTACCACTATGTTCTCGATCACTGCGAGGCGGTCGACCTGGTGCTCCACAAGGGGCAGGCGGGCGAAATCTACAACGTTGGAACCGGCACCGAGTTGGAGAACCGCGAGATGGTCCGTATCATCCTGGATGAGTTGGGCAAGCCCGCGAGCCTGATCCAACACGTCGAGGACCGCGCCGGCCACGATCGCCGATACGCGCTGGACACCACCAGGATCCGGGCGCTGGGGTGGGTGCCACGCTATGACTGCGAGCAGGCAATCCGCGCCACTGTTCGCTGGTACGTCGAGAACGAGTGGTGGTGGCACAAGGTCCGCAACGCCGATTTCGAGAGCTACTATCAAAAGTTGTACGGCAACCGTCAGATCCTCGATGCCAGCTCGGTTACCTGAGTTCTTGATATGGAATCGTAGGCGCGGTGGCCCGGTGGCACCGCGCTTGCTTTTTGCTTGATCGGCCGTCTTCCTCATCCCGGTGGTACTGGCCACCGGCCCGGCCTGGCTCCCGCCGACCTGGGATCGCACGGCTCTCCCGCGCCGTGGGCGCGGGCCGCGGCCAT
>DOUV01000707.1 GCA_003520455.1 Chloroflexota bacterium
CGCCGCGGCGCGCCTCACCGCCCTGGCGGCGCGCGGCTTCCGCCCGGCGGACAGCACCGGGTAAGTGCTACGCCGGCAGGGCCGACGAGCCAGTATCTATCGCGGCGTAATTCGTTCCGAATTGCGCCGCATTGCATTGTTTCCCCCTGGACAGCGCCCCGCACGAGACGGCAAGCCTGCAGCACCTACAGTGAATTCGCCGTCTCGACGCGATCCTGTCTCTTCAATCTCGCACTCGAACCATTCGACACCTGGAATTCGCTCCCCGGGCGGTAAGAAACGCCGTCGCCTTCCTTCCTCCAAATCAGAAAGCATGGGAGCGTGGAGCGGGCTTTCCCTGTTGAGGCAACTCGCGCTCTCTTGACAATTCGCCCGGCTCGCTTAGAATCGAGCTATGATCGCAAGACGACATCTCCTCCATACCCCACATAGCGCCGACAGCCACGTCTGCTTCACGCTGAGTGCTGGCTGTGTCGCCAATGGCCGCTTTGCTGTCGTCGGCAAACGCGGCGAACTGTAGTCGCTTCCGCTTAACCCCACTGTTGCGCCACCTGCCGTGTTCACTCGCCCGGCCTCCCGCACGACGATTGCGAGGTGGTGCTGGGCTGTTTTTATGATGAATGCTGAACCATGAACGCGGAA
This sequence comes from Chloroflexota bacterium, assembly GCA_003520455.1. The sequence goes on from DOUV01000707.1 coordinate 643, forward strand.
CGGGGGCTCCCTGTGTTTATCATTCATCACTCAGCATTCCTGTCAGGAGTTGACAATGGCTGACAACCTCGGAACACTTACCTCACAGATTCACGAGCGCGTTGCGGCCCGGCGCGACGATATCATCCGGTTCATGCGCGACCTCTGTCGCATCCCCAGCATGGAGAGTCAACTCGGGGAGGTCGGTGAGCGCGCTGCGCAGGAGATGCGCGCGCTCGGCTTCGACAAGGTCTGGTTCGACTCGATGGGAAACATCGTCGGCCAGATCGGGAGCGGCCCCACCGTGATCGTCTACGACAGTCACATCGACACGGTCGGCACCGGCGATGCCAACCAGTGGGAGTGGGACCCGTTCGAGGGCAAGGTCGAGGACGGTATCCTCTACGCGCGCGGTGCCGGGGATGAGAAGCAGTCTACGCCCGGCATGGTCTATGGTCTCGCCATCGCCCGCGACCTGGGTCTGCTGGACGGTTACACCGCCTACTACTTTGGGAATATGGAAGAGTGGTGCGACGGCATTGCCCCGCACGCCTTCGTCGAGCACGAGGGGATCAAACCCAACTATGTCGTCATCGGCGAGCCGACCAAGATGGGCATCTACCGCGGCCACAAGGGTCGCGTCGAGATGCAGGTGATCGCCAAAGGGAAGGCCGCCCACGCGGCCAGCAACGAGCGTGGCGATAACGCGGTCTACAAAGTGCTGCCGGTCATCGCCGGGGTTCGCGACATGAACGATACCCTGCCGACCGACGACTTCCTCGGCCAGGGCCGCATCACCGTCACCAAGGTGGACGTCGAGACGCCCTCGATCAACGCCGTGCCCGACAAGTGCGTCGTCACCATCGACCGGCGCGTGACGTGGGGGGAGAAGAAGGAAGACGCCGTCGCCCAGGTGGAAGCGTTGATTCCGGAGAAAGACCGCAACGACGTCAGGGTCGAGCTCATGTTCTACGACGAGCCGAGCTACACCGGCTTTGTCTTCCCGGTCGAGAAGTATTTTCCAGCCTGGCAGCTCCCCGAGGAGCACCCGCTGGTGGAGGCCGGCCAGCGGGCCTACGAGGCGCTCTGGGGCGAGCGCACCCACGTCGGTAAGTGGGGCTTCAGCACCAACGGCATCTACTGGGCCGGCAAGGCGGGTATTCCCAGCATCGGCTTCGCGGCCGGCGACGAAATCTACGCCCACAGTATCCTCGACCAGGTGCCGCTGGAGGACATGGTCCGCGCGACGGCGTGGTACGCGTTGTTGCCGGTGACGCTGAAACAAGTAGCAGACCGAGTTGAAGGTTGAAGGTCAAAAGTTACAGGTGAAAGGTTGAAAGTGATGAGACCAACGTCCAACCTTCCACCCTGCGGGGTGCCCCCTTACGTCCACGTACTCGTGAGGGTGCCCGCGCCGGGGGAACCTTCAACCTGCGAACCTTCAACCGGCAAGGAGAGATCATGCCTGTATCGGCTGAGGCGAGCCGGCTGATTCGCGCCGCCCCCGGGGCGGTCTGGCAGGTATGGCGCGACTTCCAGCGCTGGCCTCGCTGGCAGCCCGAAGCAGTCGAGGCACACTGGCTCGCGGGGGCACCTTGGACGGATGGAAGCACCTTCTCGCTCTTGCGGCGTGTTCCCTGGGCTCTCTTGCGCCGCCTGATGGGCGGCGGCGCGCGCCGTTTCGTCGGCCGGGTGCTCTCCACTGCCGAAGAACAGCTGCTCGTGTGGGAGCTCCGCCCGACCATGGGCACCTGGCTGGGACCGACCCTCGTCGAGAGCGTGCGGCTGGAGCCGGCGCCCGGCGGCACCACCGTCAGTCTCACACTGACTGCCCACGGCCCGCTCCCCACCCTGCTCGGTCCCCTGGGCCTCCGCGGCCAACTGCGCAGCCAGGCCGAGGAGACCCTGGACGGGTTGCAACGGCTGCTTCAGGTGGTAAAGGGAGATTAGCGATTGGAGATTCACGAGCGCTCGCCCAACCCAACACTCCACTCGAGAACGCCGACCCCCAATCTCTTTTCAACTATCTGCTTCGAAAGGAAGGGACTTCCATTATGCAAACCGACCTTCGCGGAAAAGATCTCATCACGACGCAGGAATGGACCAGGGAGGAGCTCGACACCCTGCTCGACGTCGCCTTCAAGCTGAAACGCGACCGGGCGCTGGGCGTCAGCCATCCCCTCCTGCGCGACAAGACCCTGGCGATGCTCTTCTTCTTCAGCTCTACCCGCACCCGAGCCAGCTTCGAGGCGGGCATGGCCCAGCTCGGCGGCCACGCTGCGTTCATCGAGAGCACGACGACCCAGATTTCGCACGGCGACACGGCCAAGGAAATCGGCGAGATTCTGGGACGCTACTACGACGGCATCGCCATCCGGCAGTGCGACTGGAACGACGGCAACCGGTACATTCGCGAGGTAGCCGCGGCCAGCCGGGTCCCGGTACTCAATATGCAGTGCGACGTCTACCATCCGTTCCAGATCCTCGCCGACCTTATGACCATCATGGAGAAGCTCGGCGACCCGCGCGGTAAGACTATCAACGTCTCGTGGGCCTATGCCTCGAGCTACCAGAAGCCGCTGAGCGTCCCCCAGAGCCTGATCCTGCTGACGACGCGCTACGGCATGAACGTGCGCCTGACCTACCCACCCGAATTCAAGCTGATGCCCGAGATTGTCGAACAGGCCAGGGAGAACGCCCGCCGGAGCGGGGGCTCCTTCGAGGAGCTGCACGACTTCGACGCCGGCTTCGAGGGCGCCGACGTCGTCTATCCGAAGAGCTGGGGCTCCTGGCTGACGACGGAGGACAAGGACGAATCGGCGCGCATCGGCCGCAGGTATAGCGACTGGATCACTGACGCTCGGCGCATGCGCCTGGCCCAGGCGCACGCCGGCTACATGCACTGCCTCCCGGCCGACCGCAACATCGAGGTCACCGACGAGGTCATCGACGGCCCCAACAGCTGGGCCTACGATGAGGCCGAGAATCGGCTCCATGTTCAGAAAGCAGCCATGGCGTTGACGATGCGCTGAAACAGAAGGAACCAGGGAAGCTGGCGGAACGAAAGGCCTTCACGTAATCGTTGAGGGAAGTGAGGGGCGTGATGGGTGATCCGCGAATGATTCCATCACGCATCACGTTCTGACCCCCTTGAACGATTACCTCGATGGAGAGGTTTGTCGAAGATGACCGTCCAGGAGAAACGCAAGACCGCTGTCGTCGCCGTCGGTGGCAACTCGTTGATCAAGGATAAACACCATCCCGAAGTGCCCCACCAGTGGAACGCCGTCCGCGAGACCGTCACCCACGTCGCCAATATGATCGCAGCGGGATGGAACATCGTGCTCACCCACGGCAATGGCCCGCAGGTCGGCTTCATTCTGCGTCGCAATGAGCTGGCGGCCCACGAGGTCCATACGACCCCACTGGATCTGATCGGCGCCGACACCCAGGGGTCAATCGGCTATATGCTTCAGCAGGCGCTCGACAACGAGTTTCACCGCCGAGGGCTCTACCGGCGTGCGATCACCATCATCACACAGGTGTTGGTGGACCGCAACGACCCCGCCTTCACCAATCCCAACAAGCCCATCGGTGGTTTCCTGGATGAGGCCGCTGCTCGCCGCTTCGAGGCCGAAGGTTGGCCGGTTGTGGAAGATGCCGGCCGCGGCTGGCGCCGCGTCATCGCCTCGCCCGAGCCAAACGCAATTCTGGAGGAGAACGCGATCCGGATGGCTGTGGATAGCGGCTGGATCGTCATCGCCGTCGGCGGAGGCGGCATTCCGGTGGTCCGCAATGAGAAGGGCGAGTTGCGCGGGGTGGCGGCCGTCATCGACAAAGATCGAGCGAGCAGCCTGCTGGCCCAACGCCTGGAGGCCGATCTCTTCCTGATCTCCACAGCCGTCGAGAAGGTCGCCATCAACTTTAACAAGCCAAACCAGCAGGCGCTCGACCGGATGACTGTGGCTGAGGCCAGGCAGTATATGGCTGAGGGGCACTTCGCGCCTGGCTCGATGAAACCCAAGATTGAAGCCTGTATCGCCTTCCTGGAGGCCGGTGGCCACGAAGCACTGATCACCAACCCGGAGAACATCGAGCGCGCGCTCCACGGCGAGACCGGCACGCGGATCGTCCCGGAGTAGCCGCAGCCGGCCGGTCAAGGGTGGCGGGCGTCCGGAGAAGCAAGACCCTTCGGGCGGCGCAGGAAGAGACTCAACAGCGGCCGAACAAAAAGCGCCTGCCTCGGTCCATGAGGCAGGCGCGGCGAAACGAGGCGCCAATCAGCGTCTCAGCAGTGAGAGGAAGAGGCGACTCCAGGGGCTGGCCCCGGCCCAGTACCCGCTGATCAGTTTGTAACTGGTACTGGATAGCTCGTTCGTGATCGCCGGCTGGCCGGTGGTGCTCAGCAGGGTAAATGAGACGCTGGTCATCGTATTCCCACCGCCGGCTTCGACGACGTCCCAGGAGAGGTCGAAGCTGGGTGAGGCCATCAGTGGTCCGGCCGGCTCAGCCGGCGGCGGCGCCGCGCTGGCGAAAAGCCCGGTACCGTAGAGCAGCACGGCCATGAGGAAAAAAGGCGCGAGTGCTTTGAGGTATCGCATCATGACCTCCTAGCGCCCATCGACCATGGCCCAGACAAGTCCGCTTTCATCCGGGGCG
>DOUV01000120.1 GCA_003520455.1 Chloroflexota bacterium
CCGCAGCTTCTTCGCCTCCCATCCCGGCAAAAAACTGATTGATATAATGGACGACCCGAACCTTGTCAGTCACCGTACAGCTTCCCCCCTCAAAAGCCGGGCCACTTCCTCCCCCGTGCTCACAGCTGTTTCCTGGGAGGGGAAGAGCCCCACACAATCCCCCGCCAGATAGAGCCCATCTCCCCACTCCATGGGAAGCGGCTTCTGTCCCGGTTTCGGTGCGGCGGCGGCGGGATGGATTCGATAGTGCGTGAGGCGCTCCACCCGCTGCTGAAGAAAGAGCTTCGACGCTTCAGGGAGCGGATCGTCGCCTCGGTAGGTGAGCACATTGGCATAGTGCCCTCCTCCAGGCCTGGCCTGAATCTCGCCACCGTAGATCACCGTCCCGTTGGGTCCGACCGAGACGCGCAGGTGTAGCTGAGCCTCGGCCTCCTCCTTCAACGTACCGCTCACGACAGTGCCGGCGCCGGCGCCGTATGCGACCGTGCTGGCCCGCGCGCGCATCTCTGGCACGAGTTGGGCGGCGACATTGGCTGGAACGGCGACGACGAGGGAGCGCGCGTGTAGCCGGTGGAGGCGCCCATTCTTCACGTAAACGATCGCAAATCCGCCCGGCTCGCGTGCCACCTCCAGCGCGGTCGCCTCCAACTCCAGCACACCCCCAAGTGGACGCGCCAGGGCGTCGGCCACCTGGCCAAACCCACCGACGAGCGTCGCCGGGTGGCTGAGATTGAACCCGAGCAGAAAGACGCCAAACGCGGCCGACACCTCCTCCGGCGCTCGAAAGCAGTAACGCGTGGAGGGATCGACAAACTTGCGCTGCAGCGACGCGCTGAAGCCGGACTTCAGCGCCCATTGGGCAACCGAGATTTCATGAAGCGCCATCCGTTCGGCTTCAGCCTCGGGGGCCGCGATACGCCGCAGGAAGAGATAGAAGCGCAAGAGTTGCCAGCTCTCCGCCGGCGAGAAGAGCCCCCTCCCGAGAAGTCCCTTGACGGTATCCCACAGGAGCGACGGCGTATCCGTCCGCGTCGCGCGCGCCTGATACCCGAATATCATCCGGCGACGGGGGATGACGCGGACTCCATTGGTTAAGCCCAACTCGGTGAGTAAGGCTCGATAGCGTTGATAATGTTCGGGTTGAAAGGTGACTGCCCCAAGATTGAGAACGGTGTCGCCAACCTGTAAGCTGCGGATGCGACCGCCCGGCTGCGCTTCCCGCTCGAGAACGACGACCTGGCTGCGATCGAGCCGGCGTCGCCCCCCGTCGGCGAGGCGATAGGCGCAGACCAACCCGGCCAGACCGGCGCCAATTATCGCGATCGTGGTGCGCGCCTCACCGGCGACAGCGGTGCCGGGCCGGCGCACCGGAACTGTCTGATCGAACGAGAACGTCTCGCCGAGGAGGAGCGGCATGCCCGTAGGGCGCCTAATATACCTGCGCCATCAATCGTCCGGCGCCAAACTGGCCCGCCAGGCAGTACAAAAAGTCAAAGCTCAGCTCGCGCGCCTCGCCGGCCGGGCGCCCGCTGTCGAGGTAGGTGTCGCCTCCCAGGACGCGCGCCATCGCCGGGAGCTCTAGCCAGCGATCCACACTGCCCGTGCTCACGATGGCATCGGCCTCGGGCACGCCATGAACCAGCGGGAAATCCCGGCCCTCCGGCCCGCCCAGCTCGTACGTGATCACAGTGGTCTTGATGCCTAAGCGTTCACACTCTTGCAGGGCCAGCATCATGTCGATCGCCGAATTGCCGCCACCCTCCCCCGTAAGGATGGCGCCGTCGGCGCGCAGAAACGAGGCAAGCTTCGCGGTGTAATTGCCGGCGCGCTGCTTTTCCGCCTGGGTGTAATTGTGTCCGCGGTAGAGGACGACCCCGGCAAAGGTCAGGGACCTGCCGTGCTGCGCGTAGAGCTCTTGAATGACCGGATTGTTACAGTGCAAATAGGTGGGGTTCTTGAAGCAGGCGTAGACGTAGTTGCCGCTCACGAGGGCCCCGTCCATAACCTCGTTGGGATGAATCAGTGTCGGCACCATATTCTCAATAGGCCGGCCGTACAGGTAGGTGTCGGAGAAGATACCTTGAGATTGAGCCTGGTAGAGATAGGCGATGCGAGGAAGCGTGGGATCGGTTTCTGTCAGTTCGAAAGTCTGTAGATCGTCGGGCGGGAGGTCGCGCGTCAGCCCGGCTAGCGCCTCTGCGGCGCGCAGGCTGGCCAGTCTGAGGGCCTGGTCGAATTCGACGTTGTCCACGTCCGGTGCCGGATGGAAGGTGACGACAAGATTGATCGTCTCCGAGAAGGGCGAGTAGAGCGCCGCCGGACCGCTCATGTCGACGATCGCCTCGCGGGGTTGGAGCAGTCCGCTGACCGGCTGGGGAAAGCGAGCGGTTACTACCAACGCAACCCCTTGCAGGCGGTGGGTGCGGCCCGAACCGACCGTGTCGGGCGGTCCTAACAAGCCCGGAAAGATTCGCCCGTGCCCGGCCGCCTTATAGCGCGGCTCGAGCGTGTCCAAAACGTGGACGATTCGCGTCGCCTCACCGGGGAAAGCCAGATTGACCTCAGCGCGAGCTATTGACGCGTCGCTCGTCAGAATCTCGAGCAACTCCTCCCGGTTGACTGAGAGAACGCCGTCGCCGAATGAGGAACGATCGGTCAGTTGCACCTGCCTGACGTGGTACGTCTCTAACTCCAGCCGCATGCTTCTGTCACCTTGCTGCAAGGGTTGCCGCCTGTCCGACGTGTACACCCAGTATATGAAGGACTGATTGAATTGTCAAACAATTTGACTGATTGGATGTACGCACGAGTTGTCAGGCAGCTGGCGTCGCCGGCAGAACCTAACCCCCCGGCCCCCTTCCCTGCGAGGTTCAGGGGCGGACAGGGGGG
>DOUV01000997.1 GCA_003520455.1 Chloroflexota bacterium
ACGTGGTTGGCGATCTCGCGAATCAGCTTGCCCGGCGCCGCCGACGCCGGCACCGGGAGCACCTCAAGGCGCAGGTCAAACGACGCGACAGCTTTACGTGCCAGCAGTGCGGCCGGCGCGGCGAGCCCCTGGAAGTTCACCACCGGATTCAACCTGAGACCGGGGGCCGCGACGAGGTGCCCAACCTGGTCACACTCTGCCCGGATTGCCACGACCGCGCCCACGGCCGCCCGCCGCGACGGCAGCAGCCGCGGCTCGACCACTCCTGACCGGATCCGAGGAGCTTGCATGCCCACCAACGGCCACACCGTTCGCCTGAACGAGCTCAAACAGTTCGGGCCTCACCAACTCACCAACCTTGAAGTCTTCGACGCCGATGCCTTCCATGGCCGGCTGCTCTGCTTCGAGCCGGGCCAGCGCGTGCCATTGCACAGCCATGAACATCTTATCGAGGTCTTCGACGTGGTTGAAGGCACCGGCACGTTCCATCTTCAAGGGAAAGAAATCGCCGCCAGTCCCGGCACGACCATCTTCGTCCCGCCCAACACGATCCACGGCTTGAGCGCCGGGAGCGAGCGCTGGGTGCTCCGCGAGACCGTCCACGAGCGGGTTTACGCCCGCCGGGCCCTCAAGTTGCTCTGGTTGGCCGTGCGGAAGCGGCTTCCCGGCGGCGAGCGCTACAGGTAAAATGACGCAGCCGGAATTGCTGAACGCTGATTCCGCATTGCGCAGGCGTCATTCCGAAATCTGATCTATGCCGCCACTCGCCCGTGCCTACATCAAGACAGGGATGCTGTTCTTCGCCGCCAGCTTCGTGCTGGGTTCGCTCCTGTTGCTGAACGCAGCGGTAACGCTGCCGCCGCTGGTCGGCGCGCTGCAGCCGACCTACTTCCACTTGCTGATGGTGGGCTGGGTGACCCAACTGATCTTCGGCGTCGTTTTCTGGATGTTCCCCAGGCTCAGTCGCGAGCAGCCGCGGGGGAGCGAGCGGCTCGGCTGGTTGACCTACTATAGTCTCAACGCCGGTCTGCTGCTGCGTCTGATCGCTGAGCCCTGGAACACGGTTGCACCGAATCCCATTATCGCCTGGCTGTTGCCGCTCTCGGCGCTGCTGCAACTGATCGCCGCTTGGGTGTTCGTCGCGAATACGTGGGGGCGGGTAAAAGGCAAGTGAGACGCCAGGCGGAGAACGAGTTGCTATGCCGCTTGTGAGCCGTCTGATGATTCGCACGGCGCTGCTCTACCTGGCGCTCGGCTCCTTGTTCGGCGCTTTGATGCTGGGGAACAAGGGCGTCCCGATCCACCCGATGCTCTGGGTGCTGCTTCCGAGCCACATCCAGCTCGTGCTGCTCGGCTGGATCGTGCAACTGGCGATGGGGGTCGGGGTCTGGATCCTGCCGCGCTTCGTGACCACGGCGGCACCGCGAGCGGCGGAACAGCTCGCCTGGAGCGCCTACGGCCTGCTCAACCTCGGTCTCTGGTTGGTCGTCGCCGGCTCCCTGTTACCGTTCTGGCTGAGTGCCAGTTGGCTGCGCTGGCTGAACGCGCTCGGCGGCCTGGCCGAACTGCTGGCCGCACTGGCCTTCCTCGGTCACGCCTGGCCGCGTATCAAACCATTCGCCGATGTCGCCGTGGGGGAAAGATGAGTATCGAACTCAAACGCGCCTACGCGCCGCCCGATCCGGGTGACGGCGCGCGCTTCCTGGTGGACCGCATCTGGCCGCGAGGGGTGAAGAAGGAGGACCTCGCCCTGGACGGCTGGCTGAAGGAGGTCGCGCCCGGCAACGAGTTGCGCCGCTGGTTCGGGCACGACCCCGAGAAGTGGGAAGAGTTCCGGAAGCGTTACAGGCGGGAGCTCGACGCCCTCGACCCGGCCGTGTTCGGGCCCCTCCTCGACGCCGCGCGAACCGGCACCCTGACCCTGATCTACGGCGCCAAAGACGAGGCCCACAACAACGCCGTCGTCCTGCGGGACTATCTCCAGGCGCGGCTCTAACCACAATGCCGACGGCCCGCACGCCCATCATCAACCTCGCGGAGCTCGAGCTTCGAGCAGGCCCCCTGTGGGCTTCTGAGGGTGAGGATCTTGACGCCAACCTTCTCTACTTCACGCCCGAGACGCCCATCGCCGCGCACGTCAATCACGAGGTGGACGTCGGCGGCGTCGTCCTCCAGGGAGCAGCCGACCTCACCATCGATGATCAGCACCTGCGCGTGGCGCCCGGCAGCATCTTCTACATCCCCAAAGGCGCTCGCCGCAGCCTCACACCCCTCGATCCCTTCGTCTACGTCTACGTCTCCTGCCACAAGCGCCGGCGCGGCCTCTGGCCGGAAGAGAACTCCCATCCCGCTCCCCGACCCTGACGCCCATCCGAACAAAAACCGAAAATGTCGCCGTCAAAACAAAGAGCGCCGGGAGTGACCCGGCGCTCTGTTCGGGGGCAGTCATGTTTTTGCTTTGTTGCTGGTCCCGATGGGCGAACGTGGCCCCCTCCTGGCCCAGAGCGAGGTGGCGGTGGCGCTGCAAACAGGGAAACGCGATCCGGCGATGCGCTCCAGGGATGGTGGTACAGGAATACCCGCATATACGCCTGGTTTCTAGTGATCTTTGTCCGCATGAGAGAGGACGAATGTCATATTACTGCCCGGGCAGGCAGCCAGAGCGGCGCCTGGGGCCGAGGCGACGCCGCCTTGGGTACGTGGGAACGCAACACGTGCGGCAAACTGGCGAGCAGGTCGTCTTTCTGAGAGAGGTTATGCCGTCAACGATTCACGACGCCGGGAATGGCGAGGTTCCGGCCTGGTGCGTTCCAGTACCTGCAGTTGCTCTTCGTTCTCTTCCAGCCAATGCAGAAGCGCCAATGCCTCGCGAGGTCTGAGCTCGATGTCGAACAAGTGGTCCCTGATGGTGACTCTTCCCGCAGCATTGTTCAGGTGCGCGGTTATATCGCCGCATCTCATCGCTCACTTCCTCTCTCTGAAGCCTTGCTATTATAGACTGCCGCACGGATCCAAAAGTAACGTAGCCCACATCTCTCCCTCGTAATTCGTCTCCGGCGACCAACCCGCCGGCCGGGGGTGCCCATCGTCCGGTTCGAGCGCCGCGCCCGAAACCACTTCGCGCCCGCTCGGCCAGGTTTCAGATGAGTCCAACGGGGCAACGCCCCGGCGGACGAGGCCGAACATGTCAACCGAATGATGGCTGAATATGAACCGGTCCTGTCTTTCACCTTGGAGATTCATCACCCGCGGCGTGTTCAGGCCCCTTGGGCTGATTGCAAAGGTACTGCGCTCAGGACTCCCGGACGAGGCGGAAATCGAGCTCCAGCCGGATGGTCTCTTCTACGCTCAGCACGAGGGGCACTCTCGGTTGTCTCAAGTTGAAGTCGTCGAAGGTGAAGTCTGTCGACGCGCTGCCGGTGAGATCCTGGCCCTCGATGTGAGCCGTGACAGCCCACGTGGTGGGATGCGTGACCCCGTGCAGGGTCAAGTCACCCATGAGTTGAAAAGTCACGTCACCCGAGGTGGGGAGGGGGCTTGCGACTCCGCGGACCTCGGTCGGAACGAACTCGGCTGTGGGGAAGCGATCCGTCTCGAGCGTGTTGCGGTGGACATAGTTGTCGCGCCGCGATTCGTCGCTGGCCAGGGTTCGAAGGTCAACGACGAATCGCGACTGGTCGGGCACGATGATTCCGTCTGGCTCAAGGACGAGGGCGCCCGAAATCGCTTTCGTGATGCCGACGGCATCGCTTGGGAGCGAGAGGCGAGCGAGTTGCTCCCGCACTCTGTACCGCACCTCGCTCTCACTGGGGACCAGCACCAGCCGGAGGGTGCCGCTGACCGCCTGCGAATGGGACGCGGCCGAAGGCGCTATGGCGACGACCGGCGCTTGCGTTGGCTCCCTGTCGAGCGTCGATTGGCTCGTGGCAGACGCACACGCGACCAGGAGACCGGCGAGAAGAAGCGCGACGAAAACGAGGCAGACCCGAGCCAAGAATCGGTCGGCTGACTGCTCTGGCATGAGATTTCCTCCACCATCAGGATCTTCATACTTTGGAGTTGTGAGATCGGCGCTTGCACGGCCTGAGGCCACCCGGAGATTTTATGACCGAGCCGGCTCCAGAGCCAGGTCGCGGAGTGGGCCACAGCACCCGGGTCCATCAACACGCCGGCCAGAGGATACCGGAAAGTTGTTCAGAACTTGTGAAGAGATCGTTTGGAAACAATGGAAGTCTGCCGACCAGCAACAGCCGTTAAGATGGCCGGGAGAACCAACTCGAAACGGGCCCAACCGGGAGTCAAGGCGTGGCGGACCACCGATCGGGCAAATCCTCGATCATAACTTTCGGAAAGAATACCTTTTATCTCGTATTCGCTCGCCATGGACGGGCGGAAGTGCTCACTTTTCTTCAATATTGCCAGATTCACTAAGAATGATCGCAAGGGATTGAAAATCGTCTCTGACTGTGCTATAATACGGAACACTGTTCTACAATACGGGACGATCCTTCCTCCCCAAACCGATGACTCCGCATGCCGGACAAACGAGGCGTCACAGTTCAATCCGTCGAGCGGGCCATTGCGATCCTCAATTCCTTCTCGGTGGATGAGCCGGAATTGGGTGTCGGGCAATTGAGCCGGCACCTTGGCCTTGCCAAGAGCACGGTGTTCCGCCTGCTCTCGGCTCTCGAAGCCGGCGGGCTGGTGGCCCAAAACCCCGAGTCCGGGCGGTATCGCCTCGGAGTCGGGCTCGTCGGCCTGGCCAGCAATGTAATCGCCTACGCTGACCTGCGGCGGGTTGGGCGCTTCCATCTGCAGTACCTCGCCAACACCCTCCAAGAGACAGTCAGCCTCAGCATCCTCGACGGCAGCGAGACCGTCAACGTGGAGCAGTTTGCACCTCCTGGCCGGCTGGTCAGGGAAGTCGGCTGGGTCGGCCGCCGCATGCCGTCGCACACGGTTTCGGTCGGCAAGGCCATCCTCGCCTTCTTGCCCGAAGAAGAGCTGGCATGCCTGGACGGTCACCTCGAGGCGTTGACGCCTCACACCATCACCGACCCCCAGGCCTTCCGTGCCGAGTTGGCTGAGGTGCAAGAGCAGGGATACGCGACCGCGTTTGAGGAATTGGAGGAAGGGTTGCACGCCGTGGCGGCTCCAATCTACAACCACGAGGACCACGTCGTGGCTGCGGTCAGTGTGTCCGGCCCATCCTATCGCCTTACCCGGGAGCGCATCCGGGAAGTGGCGCCCCAGGTGGTGGATGCGGCCCTCCAGATCTCACGGGAGCTGGGATATCGATCTCGCGCCTGATTGCGCCGAAGCGATGGCAGTGATCGCAAGAACACTCGGATCTCACAGATCGAGGCAGCCGGTGCGACTTCGCCTTCACCACGCAAACCGCTGACGTCAACAGAGTGCGCCGAAGCACCGGCGCCTGGCACAGCCGCGCCATGTGTCCGGGTGTCAGTACCCATGTCGCTGCTCTCCTCCAGTGCTAAGGCGGCCTCTTCCGGCGTTCGACCTCGGCTGCGCCACCGGGTCCGCGCGAGACGAGCAGCCAGAATTAGTGACCCCTTCCGATCAATCCACCCTCCAGGAGGAGCATACCGACGTGACCCCCCAGAGCATCGAACTCGTAAAAAGTGCCGAGTTGATTGTCCGCCGCCTGCTGGCTGTCCGGCCCGGGGAGAATGTGATGATCGTGTGCGACCCAGGGACGGAGATGGCCATGGCCTACACGCTGGCCGGCATCATCGAGAGCGAGGGCGCCGAGTACACCATCGCGATCATGCCCAGGCGGGACTCCTCGCGATCCAACGACCTCAATCCCATGATCGAGCAGGGCCTGCAAGCCGCCGACTGTCTCATTGGCTTGACCCGCTTCTCGGGCGCGCCGACCTATGCCCGGGCGGTCAAGCAGCTCTACGATACCCGGCGGCTGCGCACCATGTCCATGGTCTTCCGCGGAATGGACAACTTCACCACCGGCGGCGCCCTGGCCGATTACGACGCCCTTTACGCTGAGGGCCAGCAGCTGGCAGCCGTCTGGGAGCAGGGCCGGCGGATTCGGGTGACCACCCGCGCGGGCACCGATCTGTTTGCCTCAATTGGCACCAACAAACCGATCATCGAATGCGGCTTCGCGACCGAGCCGGGCCAGGAAGGTGCCTTCCCCGATGGCGAGGTCTCGCAAGGCCCGGATGAGGGCACGCCTGAAGGCATCATCGTGGTTGATGGTCCAATCTGCTACCTTGGCACCCCGCAGACGCCTGTGACATTGCACGTCTCCGGCGGACGGGTGACCGCCGTCGAAGGCGACTGCCACGTCGCCAGCGAGTTGCAACGGATCGTCTCCACTGTTCCGAATGCCGACAACATCGCTGAGATCGGGATCGGCTTGAACGGTTGGTGCCAGCGCAACGGCGATTTCGAGGAGGAAAAGAAGGGGCGCGGCAACGTGCATATCGCCTTGGGCGACAATATCTTCTACGGCGGAGAGACCCGCTGCGCTGTGCACATGGACATGGTGTTGTACGAGCCCACGGTGACCCTTGATGGCGAGGCCGTTATCATCCGCGGCGAGGTGCGGATACCATCCGCCTGATGAGATGCCCCCTCGAACAGCCCGACCCTGGTTGCTGCCGGCGCTCTGCTGATTTTGAAAGGAGGTGCTCGTCCAGGAGAAGGAAAGAGAAAAGCTGTCTGTCTGTTGTACTACCCATCAAATAAATAGGGAGAAACCGTATGTGTAAAAAGCTCTACCAGCTCTTGCTGCTGGCCGCGATCCTGTCTGTCCTGGCTGCCTGTGGTGGGCAGGCGACACCGCAGGTTCTCGAGAAAGTCGTCACCCAGGTCGTTGAGGTCCAAAAAGAAGTGACCAAGGTCGTCGAGAAGCAAGTGACGACGGTTGTCGAGAAAGAAAAGGAAGTTGTCGTGACCGCGACGCCGGCCCCAGCGGGTGGTGGCGAGACGATCCGGATCGGTGGCCTGGGGCCGCTCTCGGCGCCCGGTACGGTGGTCGGCGGCATTGCCATGCAGTTTGCAATGAACCTGGCGGTCCAAGACATCAACGAGGCCGGTGGCGTTCTGGGCAAGCCGCTGGAGCTGATCTTTGCCGACACCGAGGGGCTGCCGGAACGCGGGGCTGCCGTGGCCAGGCGACTGATTCAGGAGAATGGTGTGGTCGCGCTGGCCGGCGAGTACCACAGCGCCGTGGGGCTGGCCATTGCCGAGGTGGCCCGTGCAAAACACGTCCCGGTCCTCTTCTCGGAGACGTGGTCCGACAAGATCACCGAAACCGGCTACCCCGAGGTCTTCCGGATCGCCCCCGCCTCGACGATGGTCTCGCGAGCGACAGCCGAATGGCTGGCAGCAGTCGGTGCCAAGAACGTCGTGATCATCGCCGAGAACACCGACTATGGCATCGGCGCGGTCGAGGCCGACCGCAAGTTCTATGAGGAGGCTGGCCTTACGGTGCAAGATGCGATCTTCACCGAGCTGGGCACCCAGGACTACCAGCCCATCCTGACCCGCATCCAGGCCATGACCCCCCCACCGGACGTCATCAGCGTCCAGGTAACCGGGGAATCCAGTTACAACCTGGAGCGGCAGATCACCGATCTCGGCTTGGCGCCGAACGAGAACACCATCGGCATTGCCAACCAGGTGGCCATCCAGCCCGAGTTCTGGGAGAGCGTGCCCACGGGCGAGTACTGGGTCTTCAGTCTGGTGGGACTGCCGCCCGCCCTGTACAATGACACGACGCGGCACGTCGCCGAGGAGTACCAGGCGGCGTTTAACAGCGAGCCGGCGAGCTACGTGCTGGAGTCTTACGACACCATGTGGATTCTGGCCGATGCCATCAAGCGCGCCGGGACGACAGATCCGGATGCGCTGATCAAGGCGATCGAAGAAACTGACATGACCCTGGCCCAAGGGCACTATTACTTCAAGTACACCAGCGCCAACCCCGTGCCGGGCGACGGGAGCGTGCCCAAGTACATGTGGCACCAGTGGCCCGACCCGGCTGTCGTGCTGCTGCAGTACTACGAGCGCGGGCAGGACTGGAAAGACGCGGCGGTGATCTGGCCGCCGGTCTACCAGACTCACGGCACGTCGCACATCCCATACGGAGAGAAGCCGTAAGTCTGATCCGTGATGCGTGATGCGTGATGGCGAGTTGACCTGGCCGGTCGCGCATCACGCGTCGCCTGTTGCTGCTCAGGATAGACCCCTGGAAGGAACCTGACATGGAATCACTCCATCCAGCCGTCCTTGCCTGGCTCCTGCTCGCCGGCCCGCTGTGGTCCGCCATAGGTACCTGGGGAATACCACGGGTGTACCGCGAAAAGGGCCTGGACACCTCTCAAGCGGGCACCGCGGGAGCGCTGGCCGGATTTGTTGCCGGGCCGTTCCTGTTGGCTCCCCTATGGCGCCTTGCCCCCGAGCTGAGTCGCGGGTGGAACCTGGTCGCCGCGGTCCTGGCGGCCGGAGAGCTGTATGTGCTCTTCGCCCTGCTCTTCCCCAAGAACCTGTGTGTGACCAATGCAAGTTATGTTCTGAACCAGATCAGTAGCGGGCTGACGATCGGTTTCATCTACGCCCTGATGGCGGTGGGCTTGACCCTGATCTACTCGGTGCAGGGGATCGTGAGTTTTGCCCACGGTCAGTTCTACATGATCGGCGGCTACGTCTCCTACTTTCTGTTACAGCGAGTCACCGACCTCAACCCGATCATCGGTGTTCCCGTCGCCGGTGCGATCACCTTGTTGATCGGTATGGCCTTCGAGCGCGGCTTTCTCCGGCCGATGCATCTGGGGCGCGTCGAGCGAGCCGCGGAGTACGCCATCTTGATCACGTTCGGATTCGGGTTTTTCCTGGAGTACACGGCGCTGGCGCTCGTCGGACCCTTTTCCCAGAAGACGGCGCCCTACCTCAATGCGCGCAGCTTCGTGCTCGGTCCCCTCCGGCTCCTCCCCAACCGGCTTGTCGCCGCCGCTGTGGGGATCGCGCTCATCGGAGCCCTCTTGTACCTGATTCGCTCCACCTGGACCGGCAAAGGACTGCGCGCCGTGAGTATGGATAAGCAGGCGGCAGCCGTCATCGGAGTGGACCCACTCCGGATGAATACGCTGGCCTTCGGGATCGGGACGATGCTGGCCGGCATGTCGGGAGCAGCGCTCATCCCCATCTTCACCTGGGTGCCCTGGGTCGGGACAACCGCAGCCGTGCGCTCCTTTGTCATCATCGTCCTGGGTGGCCTGGGCTCGATTCCTGGCGCCCTCATCGGTGGGATCATCATCGGCCTGGTCCAGGCCCTCGGCGCCGGCTGTTACCCGGATCCAAGCAAGGGAGCCGCCTACAAGGAGGCCTTTGGGCTGATCATCTTCGTGCTGGTGCTCCTCTGGCGGCCAACCGGATTGTTCGGGAGGGAGTGATGCGAGAGCGCATTGATCGACGGTGGGTCGCAGCGGGCCTTCTCATCGCCCTGCTGCTGGCGGGGCCATTGTTTCTGCACCAGTCCGATTATCGCCTGGCAGTCGTCACCAGCGGCTTCTTCTACGCGATTCTGGCGGCCAGTTGGGCCCTCCTGGCCGGCCTCGCAGGCCAATTCTCCTTCGCCCATATGGCATTGGTCGGCGTCGGGGCCTACACCGCTGCCTTCCTGGGCCGCGACCTGGGCACCTCGCCCCTGGCCGGCATCGTGATCGGTACCTTGATGGCCGGCCTGGTCGGCCTGATCATCGGGATTCTCTGTCTGCGCCTGCGCACGGCCTACCTGGCCCTGTTCACGATCGCCTTCTCCGAGATTCTGCGGATCGTCCTGGTGACCGAGTTCCAGTACACCGAAGGCAGCAACGGAGTCCAATTGGCGCCGCTCTACCCCGGGATCACTGCGGTGGCCGAGTACTACATCATGGTGGCGCTGCTGATTGGTGCGATGGTCGCGATGTACTCGCTGGCCGGCTCGCGCTTTGGGCTGTTCATCCGGGCGATGCGCGAAGACGAAGAGGCCGCCGCCGCCATGGGGGTGAACGTGGTTCGCTACAAGGTGCTCGTCTTCGTCATCACCAGCCTGATCGTCGGCTTGTCCGGGGCGATCTTCTATCACCAGGTGGGCATCATCACCCCCAACGTGCTCCTGTTGCTCCAGATGGCGTTGATCATTGCCTTCGCGATCATCGGTGGCGTCGAGAGCTTGCTGGGCGCAGCACTGGGGGCATTCGTGAGCTTCGTTACGCTGGAAGCGTTGCGAGAGATCAATATCTTGGGACTCCACATCGAGCTCGGAGCCTGGCGGTACGCTGCGTTTGGTTTGCTGCTGATCTTCACGCTGCGCTTCGCCCAGAACGGTTTGCTGTACCCGATTATTCATCGGTTCATGCGACGACGGGCCGGGGAGGAAGCGGTGGCTAAGCGTAAACAAGCCGCGGAGGTCGGCCCATGATCGAACTCGATGTCCGGGACGTCCGGAAGAGCTTCGGCGGGATCAAGGCGTTAAACGGTATCTCTTTCACCGTCCGCGGCAATGAATTGATCGGGCTGATCGGCCCCAATGGGGCCGGCAAAACAACGCTCACCAATATATTGGACGGACTCCACGCTCCCACAACCGGCCAGGTGTGGCTCAACGGCCAACGAATCGACGGCCTCCCACCTTACGAGATTGCCCGGCGCGGCATCGGCCGCACCTTCCAGGTCACGCGCGCCTTCCGGCGAATGACTGTGCTGGAGAACATGCTGGTACCGGCGATGGCCCTGCATCCCACCGCAAGCCCACGCGACTTTCACCGCAAGATCCGAGAAGTGCTGGAATTTCTCACCATCGATCATCTGGCCAATGAGTATGGCCGGAGCCTCTCGGGAGGACAGCAGAAGCTGCTGGAACTCGGCCGGCTGCTCATGCTGGATCCACAATTGATCATCCTGGACGAACCATTTGCTGGCGTCCACCCCGTGCTGCGCGAGACGATCTGGAAGTTCATCACCACCGTTCACCGGCAGGGCAAAGCCTTCATCATCATCAGCCACGATATGGACACGATCTTCACGCTGAGCCGGCGCCTGTTGGTACTGAACTTCGGCGAATTGATCGCGAACGGGCCCCCAGCCGAGGTGAAGCAGGACCCGGCCGTCATCGAGGCCTATCTAGGGAAGGATGAGGAAGCAGGCGGTCCGATCCGCCGGGCCTCGAGTGAGTCGGAAGAGGAGTTTGGCGATGCTTGAAGTCCGTGAGCTCTACGTGGGGTACTACGAAGACCTCCATATTCTGCAGGGCATTTTCATCACCGCCCAAACGGGCAAGCTCACTGCGATCCTGGGAGCGAACGGCGTCGGGAAGTCGACCCTCCTGAAAGCGATCTACGGCTTTCTGAAACCCGCATCGGGCGAGGTGCTCCTGGACGGGAAGAACCTGATCGGCATCCCGACGCACCAGCGAATCGATATGGGTATCTCGTACATTCCCCAGCAGCCCGGCGTCTTTCAGTACATGACCGTCGAAGAGAATCTCGAACTCGGCGGCTGGACCTTCAGGCGCGACAAGGCCCGCTTGAAACGCAAGTTGGAGGAGAATTACGAACGCTTCCCTGTGCTCAAACAACGGCGCAACTCCCTGGCCGGGGAGCTCTCTGGGGGTATGCAGCGGATGGTGGAAATCGGCCGCACGCTGATGACCGACCCGAAGGTCATCCTGGTGGATGAGCCCACCGCCGGCCTGGCGAAGATCCTCTCGGAAGAGGTCTACCGGATGCTGGTGGATCTGCGTGATAGCGAGGGGCTGACCATCGTGTTGGTGGACCAGGAGATTCGCCAGGCCCTCAAAATCGCTGATTATGTCTACGTGCTGGAGCTGGGTCGCAACAAGTTCGAGGGGCCAGTCGAGCAGTTCACCGACCTCGAGAAGGCTTTCTGGGTGTGAAGGGCACCGGCATGAATCAACGTTCCCGCGCCCGCGAGATCGGGCTGATCCTGGGCACGCTGCCCCCTGGGCCGCACAACGCCATCACCGG
>DOUV01000174.1:0-2918 GCA_003520455.1 Chloroflexota bacterium
CCGCTCCTTGACTGTCGGTCTCGCTCAATCACTCTTCTTGTGGCTCCGTCCGCGCCGGCCGCTCCGGCGGCGACCGCTTTTCGTCGTCTCGATGTCTGCCGCCGGGGGTGGAGTGCCCGGCGAGCCGCCCGCACTCTCTTCTGCGCCCTGTGCTCCGCTGTGACCCTCGCTGGCCTGTCCTTGCGTCGCTTGCGCGCGGCTGGAGGAGGTGGAAGCGCGACGCCCACGGCGGCTGCGGCTGCGGCGGCGACTGCGACGCTGTTTGCTCTCGCCGGCGGTCTCGCTGGGGCTTGCGCTTTGCTCCGACTCGCTGAAGTCCAGCAACTCCTCAGTTTCCTCATCCTCTTCCGGCTCCGGCAAGATTGGCCCGGCCGGTTGGTGATGGAACGGGCGGCGTGCGGGCATCGCCGGGGGGAGCGGAGCCGGAGGCGCCGAACGGGACGGCGGGGCTACCACCGGAGCGGTGACGGGCCGCTCGAAGGGCTCGAATGCGATACCGGGGACAAGTGGCGGGGGCTGCAGGCGGTGCAGCGGGAAGAGGCCGCGCTGCAAGGCGGCGACCTGGCCCCGGACGACGCCCCAAATGTAGTCGTTCAGCTCTTTCGAGGGGGCTTCCAGAGGCTCGTCGTGGAACTCGCCCTGACCCCAACGCTCGGCATAGCGCCGTGGCAAGCGCCGAGGCAGGGCGGCCTCGCGATCAGCGATCACAGCATAGGCCAGGCTCCACCCGCGCGCCGCTACGTCCAGGTTCAGCCCACCGCCTCCCACAGCAACCCAGCGCGGGGCGAGCGCGCGCACCCGGCGCCAGAGACGGCTGAACCCCTCCGTCGTCAGACGCAGATGAGCCAATTCGTCGGCAAAGTGGGCTCCGAGCCCGGTCTGGGTAACGATCACATCGGGCTGGAAGCGGGACAACAGTGGCGGCACGATCTCCTCGAAGGCCCAGAGGTAGTGATCATCGGCGGTGCCCGGTGGCAGCGCCAGGTTGACCGTGTAGCCCTTGCCAGCCGCCTCGCCGATCTCTTGAGGCCAGCCGGTCTCGGGAAAAAAGAAGTATTGTGGCCCCTCGTGCAGGGAGATTGTCAGGACACGATCGGTATCGTAGAAGGCGGCCTGAACCGCATCGCCATGCGTGACGTCGAGATCGAGATAAGCGACTTTGAGGCCGGACGCAAGCAGGCTCTTGATGAGCAGGACCACATCGTTGAAGAGATGGCCGGCGCGGGCCTCGGCGGGCCGGGCGTGATGGAAACCGCCGGCCGGGGTGAACGCCCGGGGCACGATGCCCTCACGCACGACGCGAGCAGCGGTCAGCGCCGCGGCGACTTGTGCAGTGTGAGCCGCCCACATTCCCGGAGTGGCAGGGGTGCGCTGAGGACCAAAACCATAGGCGGCGGGTCGGAGCAACATGGTGTGACCCTCACTCAGCGCGCGAACAGCTTGAACGTAATCAGGCGTGTGGTACTCGCTCAGGATCGCGGGGTCCATCGCGTCAGGAGGGATCATCTGGGTCTCACGCCAGTTGAGGGCGCCGCTGCTTTCGAGGAGCCGGTAAAGACGCAGGAGTCGCTTGGGCCGTAACGGATGCCGGACGCCGAAGCCATCCCGCCAGAGCCGGTCATCCCAGACGAACGCAACCTGCTCGATCTGGGGCTTCGGGGCTGGAGGCCGGGGGCTGGGGGCGGAGCGGCCAGCAGCTTGCGCCTCACCGGCAGCCGGCGTGGTTGGTCCGGCCCCCTCAGCGCTCACCGGCCCCGCCTCAGAAGAAGCTACGGGCTCAGCGAGCCGGGCAGCGCGCGGCTGCTCGTCACGCGGGTCCGTCGAAGTATCAGCCATGCGATGTATCTGCCTTTCGGGCGTCAGTCGCCGTGGGGCGCGTCGCGGCCCCCGGCATTGGCAGGTCCCAGGTCTGCTGGGTCCACTGGGTGGGATCAACCGTGATGCCGTCGAGGCGCATCTCCCAGTGAAGGTGCGACCCCGTGCTGAGGCCTGTCGTGCCCATCAGGCCCACCAAATCACCTGTTTCGACCGTCTGCCCTGCCTCGACGGCGATTTTCGACATGTGAAAGTAGAGCGAGAAGAGCCCGAAACCGTGATCGAGCATGACGAAGCCACCCCGGACCTTCAGGAACTCGGCCAACACCACGCGTCCCCGGGCCGAGGCAACAACCGGCGTTCCTTGAACGTTGGCGAGGTCCATCCCACCGTGGTGCCCCGAGGGCGGTTGCCCCTGGTAGGAACGGACGGCGCCAAAATGGGTCGTCTCCACACCGGTGGTTGGCGTGATGAAAGCCCCCTCCCACAATCGTTCCAGCGTGATTTTGTGATAGTAAGGCTCGAGCCTGGCTTGTTCAGCGGCCAGGATCGCCGGATCGAGGAGCTCAGCCGTGGTGGCGTCAAAGACGACAGTCTGCTGCTCCCACCCAGTGGGGGCGACCGGAACACCCCTGGTTACGACCTGGCGAAGGCCCTCCGGCCCCGTGGCCGCGACCTCGAGCGGACGCTCGCCCAGTTCGCTGTCCGGATCGATGCCGGTCATTGCCCAGGCGGCATCGGGCGCAAACTGCACGAAGTGAAGCGGCCGGCCGTCGTACGCGCCCATGATCGTGGCGGGGCGGTCGACTTTAACGCGAACCAGGAGACTCTGCCCTTGCGCTGGCTGCGGTGGATCCCAATCCAGGGTCAGCGTGGGCGGAGCAACGGTGGGCGTCGGCGTCGGTGTCGGCGTCGGTGTCGGTGTCGGCGTGGGTGTTGCCGTTGGCGTGGCGGTCGCGGTGGCCGTGGGCGAGGGAGCCGGTGTCGCGACCAACTGAGCGAGCACCTGGTTGCCGGTGCGCAAGGTCGCAACCAGCATGACGCAGAGCAACGGAACACCGATGATGAGAACCGTCAGTGCCACCAACACCGAGAGGGGCGGG
>DOUV01000174.1:2968-5283 GCA_003520455.1 Chloroflexota bacterium
CCCGGCGGTGCCGTCGGCGCGGGCCGGGGCGCCATTCACCTGGCGGGCGGTTCATCGTCATGCTCCAACCCCAGGGCCATGAGGTAACCACGCGCCCGTTCGGTCAGCCGGTAGCGGTTCACCAGAGCCCAGAAGGCGGGCGAGTGGTCCGGTACCTCGAGGTGGGCCAACTCGTGGACAAGCACATAGTCACAAACCCATGGCGGCGCCGTCTGGAGGCGGGCCGAAATGCGAATGGTACCATTGCCGGGCGTGCAGCTTCCCCAGCGCGTGGTTTGATTGGTCGCCCAGCGGATGCTGGACCAACGCAAGCGGCCGCCGAACAGGCTGCGGTTGAGTGCCTCAGCCCGCGCCTCCAGCCCCGCGTCGCTGTGCGCCTGAGAGGCCGACTGGGCCCGGCGCAGCAAGCGGCTGCGCAACTGCCCGATGGTGCGGTCGAGGTCCCGCCGGCTCATGCGTTCCGGCGCTCGAATTTCAAGGACCCCTCCGGGCAAGAGCCGCCCACTCACGGTCTTGCGCCGTCGCGCACTGCGGATGATTTTGACCTCGCGAATCTCCTCCATGCGCGAGATTATAAGGTCCGGTCCGTGGGCTGGCAAGCCCCTGGATCAGGAGTCGCGAGGAGGGGCGCACGGCTGTGGGCCCGCAGAGCGGTGAGCACGAAGTTGCGGGCAATCAGATGTGGGAAAGGCGACTGTCCGTTTGGGGTCGGGGTGGGCTCAGACTATAATCGCTCCGTGAGCACTGCAAACCTTTTCGTTGGTCTCTCCAATACGGTTCACATCCTGGCCACGGTGGTATGGATTGGGTGGAGCTTGTTGCTGGTGATGGTCATCGCGCCCCAGGTGACGGTGGCCTACGCCTCGAGTGCGAGCGGGTGGTTGGCGTCCACGGTGCGGAGGCTCCCCTCGCTGGCGTACCTGGCGCTGGCGACACTCGGCGTGACCGGCATGTACCAGTTGGTCGCCAATTCCAACTACGTTGATCTGCTGGTGTTCGCCAACACCTGGAGCCGGCTGATCTTTATCAAACACCTGGCCGTTTTGGGCAACGTGGGCCTCATGGCGTATCTGGGGGGCATACTGGTACCGGAAGTTCGGTTTCAGCTGCGTGCAGCCGATCTCGGGCGGGGAGATGCAGGGCGCCTCCGTGTCCTGGAACAGCGCTTCCGCTGGCTGGCGTGGCTCAACCTCGCCTTGGGCGCTGTGGTCCTGCTGATGACGGGCCTTGCCACGGCGCTTCCGAGCCCACCCCGCTGAGCGTCTCACCAGTTGGCGGCACGGCGCGCCCGGCGCGGCGTTTCTTGTTTCTGTAGCACTCGCTCCGTGGGCGGGCATCCGTTATAATCGGCCAAAAGGATCCGACCATGTTTGAAGTGGTTTTTCTTGGCACCTCAGCCTCGGCGCCAAGCGCACAACGCAATGTCTCGGCCACCATGGTGCTCTATCGGGAGTATCGCTTCCTGATTGACGCCGGCGAGGGCACGCAGCGGCAGTTGCTCAAGAGCGGGCTCGGCTTCCGCAAGCTCGAGCACGTCCTCATCACGCACGGCCATCTCGACCACATCTTAGGGTTGGCGGGGATTGTCTCGACGTTGGCGCGCTGGGAGGTGGGTGAGCGTTTGACGATCTACGCGGGACGCGCGCCGATCCACCGGGTGCGCGACCTGATCCTCGGCGTGGTGCTACGTGGGCAGCGCCCGCCACCCTGGATCGACTTTGTGGAACTCAATCCCGGCATCGTGTTGGAGGATGACAAGTTCGAATTGGGCGCTTTTCGTGTCAAGCACCGCGGCCCGGACAGCTTCGGTTTTCTCTTCCAGGAGAAGCCGCGCCGCCCATTCCAGCCCGAAAAAGCTGAAGTTCTGGGCGTTCCCTTCGGTCCGGAGCGCTCCTTGCTGGTCGCCGGCCAGGCCATCACTCTGCCCAACGGACGCATCGTGCATCCCGACGAGGTTCTCGGCCCGGCCGAAGCAGGCACGAAGCTCGTCTACGTTGGCGATGTAGACGAGGTCGCCCCCCTGGTTGAGATCGCGGGGGGCGCCGATGCCCTCATTATCGAGGCGACCTACGCCGAAGGAGAGGCTGCGATGGCCGCGGAGCATGGCCATATCACCGCGCGGCGGGCTGCCTGGCTGGCGCGCGAGGCGGGCGTCAAGCGGCTCTATCTCAACCACATCAGCCGGCGATACCGGGGCCCGGAGATTGAAGCCGAAGCACGCGAGCTTTTTCCCGAGGCGGTCGTGGTCAAGGATTTCGACCAGATCCAGGTCAAACGCTAGAGCATCGTCAAGTCGTCGTTGCGCGGGTGGGACC
>DOUV01000294.1 GCA_003520455.1 Chloroflexota bacterium
GTTGCTGTGGGCTCAGGTGTTGGTGTAGACGTTGGGAAGGCCTCGCCGATCACGGGTGAGGGCGCCGGTGTCGGTCCCAGCGAGAGGGTCGGACCAAGGGATGGACCGCCGTCTGTTCCAGCCAGCAGCCAGAAATTTACGTACGCAGTGGTGCCGAAAATGGCCACGAACACCAGAAAGATAAGCAGTGCGCGCTGCATCTCGCCGGTCTTCTCCGCCCGCTCGAGCGAGAAGATAGACTGCCGGCGCTCGCGCCGCGCCGAGAGTGCCCAACTCAAATAGATCAACGCGCCTGCCGCGCAGACGATGTAGATGATCCAATCGTAGCGATCAATGATCGCAAGGAGGGTATTCATGGACGTATAACCGGCAGCTATTCTAGCTACCCTGGGCGGGGCTGTCAAAGCTCTCGTCCTCTTGACCTCAGATTTTTGAATCCCCACCTTAGAGAACCTGAGAAAGTATACCCGTGCAAATCACGAAAATCAACCTGACTATTGACATTTACTAGAAAATGGTGTAAGGTGGCTCTAGAAAATCAAGGTGGTCCTTGAAAAGTTTGAAGTGAGGAGACTCATGCATCCCATGCCAGGCCGTTGCCCCGTCTGTAACGAAGAGTTGACGGTGACGCAGCTTCACTGCCGCGCCTGCGACACGACCATCGCGGGTCACTTTTCGGCCGGTGCCGCGGCGAGCATCGCCGAGGAAAAGCTGGCTGCCCTCCAGACCTTCGCCAGGCTCACCCCCGAGCAACTGGCCTTCCTGGAGACTTTCATCAAGAACGAGGGCAAGATCACCCGCGTCGAAGAGGAGTTGGGCATCTCCTACCCCACCGTCCGTGCTCGCTTGAGTGAAGTCATCCGTGCGCTCGGTCACCAGCCGCGGGAGGACCAGCAGGAAGCCGAGGAGCGTGCTCGCGCCATCTCGCGCCGGGAGGTTCTGCGATCACTGGCCGAAGGCCGCATCTCCAGCGACGAGGCGGCCCGCCTGCTGCGATCAAGTGCGAGCGGTGATTGAGAAGCGCTTTACCGCAGTGCCGGTTTGAAGCGAAAGGAGGTCCGGATGGACTATCTCGATCCTGTCACCGTTTGGAGTATTGTGAACGCGCGTCAGCAGGAGTGCGTGAAAGAGTGGGAGGTCCGCCGGCTTTTGAAGGAGGCTCAGGCCGGTAGGCTGAGGCTTCAAGATCGACTTCTTTTGAGGGCCGGTGATTTCTTCATCGCCTTCGGTTTGCGGTTGAAAGAGCGGTACGCGCCGGCCGGTCAGGCAGACAGAAGGGTGTCAGCGCCTCAGAGAACCTGGCATCCCGAAAGGGCTGCGTGAGGAGCATAGCGAACCATGACGGCTCACCCCCTGGCTGCCGGCCTCCGGTCTTGCGTCAGCGTACTCTCTTGCCACACTATGAAAACCAGCCGGCCGTTCCGTACGATCGGTGCGGGCGTCCCATGAGTGCCGTGACGACCGCCCAGCCATCCAGTCACCCGCCTCGAGTCGTTTGAGTTGCGACCGCGCCGCACCGCAGCACAGGGAGGATTCGATGAAAGAAGAGCGGATACAGATTCTCAAGATGATCGAAAACGGCCAGATTACGGCCGAAGAGGGTGCCAAGTTGCTTCAGGCGCTCGAGGTGAGCGCTCGCCGGGAGCGCGCCGCTGAGTCTGCGGGGCCGTCTCCGAGGGGCAGCGCGCCGCGCTGGTTTCGAATCCGGGTGACCGACCTCGCCACCGGCCGCCACAAGGTCAATGTCAACATTCCCTTGAGTCTGGTCACCGTCGGCATGCGCATGGGCGCCCGCTTCGCGCCCGAAATCAGTGGCGTAGACATGGACCAGGTTCTCGAAGCGGTGCGCAGCGGGAACGCCGGCAAGATCATCGACGTCGAGGACATGGAAGACGGGGAGCGGGTCGAAATCTACATTGAGTAGCTACCCGAAACTCTGACCACACTCGAAGGACACAGAACTTCCGCAGTGACGCTGGCAGGTGGCTTCTCGGGGCTGCACTGCCCGCGAGCCGGCGCGTGTCACGAAGGCCGAAACGCCGCGATCGGCCGTCTGGCGGCCGATCCTCTGGGATGGTGTCGTTGGTCTCATCCCGCCGGCACTGGCCACATGCGGAACATCTGGATGGAAGAACAGTCGACCGATCATTCGACCCTCGCGCGACGAAGGCTGGTCACAGTCATCGAGGGCAATCTGATAAGAGGAGGAGCAACACCAATGGCTCGATCCGATATCCAACGATTCGAGATTCCAGCCGGCAGCAGTGTGCGGCTCACGGTTCACGGCGGTGACCTCGTCGTACGCGGGACACCGCACGCGGACGGCGCACTCCTTGGCCGGCACGTGGATGCACGCATCGAACCTCATGAGAACGGCGTGTCCGTCGAGGTGACAGGCTCTGTGACCCTGCAACTTCCGGCCGAGACCCCGCTGGTGATCCGCGGCGAGTGGGATGACGCTGTCATCCAGGGCCTTCGTAGCCGGGTGGATCTGGCCGGGGGACAGGGCGATCTCGTGCTGCGCGACCTGACAGGCGAGATCCTTGCCGGCGACATCGGCGACGACCTGGTGGCCGACCGTGTCGCTGCGCTGCGTCTGCTGGGTAGTGCTGAAGGGGACGTGGTTTTGCGCCAGGTCGGCCGCGCGGAGGGGCGCCAGATCGAGGGGGACCTGGCCGTGACCGACGTCGAGGTACTGACGCTCGGTCAGGTCGCGGGCGATGGGAGCCTGACGCGCGTTGGCCAGGTGACCATCGAGCAGGTCGAGGGCGATCTCGCGGCGACGCGGGTCGGGCCGCTGCGGGTGCAGTCGGTTGGCGGCGATGTCCACCTCACCGAGAATGAAGGACCGGCCCAACTCGGTTCGGTCGAGGGTGATCTGGGCGTCATCCATCCGAAGGCAGGCGTTCAGGCAACGAGCGTTGCCGGCGATCTCAAATTGCGAGGGGCCATCGCCGCGGGTGCGAACTGTCGCTTCCAGGTCGGGGGCGATGCGTTCATTGGAGTGAGCGGACCCGTGCGACTCACGGCTGAGGCCGGCGGAACGCTTCGCCCGCCCTACCGGGGATCGGTCGAGGCAGGCGAACGCCAGCGCTTCGTGGGCGTTATTGGCGAGGGGGAACCACAAGCCGAGATCGACGTGACTGCCGAGGGCGACATCCGGATCGTCACCGGGCGTGGTGAGGGCCCGGAAGCAGGCTTTGGCTTCGACCGAATCGCGCGTGAGGTAGAGCGCGAGGTGCGCCGGGCGGTGAGCGAGGCCGAGCGCGACGTGGAGG
>DOUV01000723.1 GCA_003520455.1 Chloroflexota bacterium
CGGCTCGCCGCTCCGGAGCGCCGCGACGAACGGCGCCTCGTCTGTGGCGGGCGCCGGGTGGGCCATGACCGCCAACGTGACGGCGTTGCTCGCCAGAAACAGGAGCAACCAGATCGGGTGGGATGGTAGCAACCTGGAGCCTGTCGGCTCGGCAGCGCACCTTTCCCCCTTTGAGCTTCCCTCCTGCTTCCACTGCGAGACCAGCACCGCAAAGAGGATGAAACTGATCGGGATGAGGAGCAGGAAGGGGCGCAAGCCGGGAAGCCGGAGGCCCAGGAAGAGCATCAGCGTCTGGACGGCCAGACTGGTGATGGCGAGCCCGGTCAGCATCTGCAAAAGGCGCCGGGCGTGGGCCCGCCCGCCACGCCAACCGGACCAGGCAGCGAGCGCGATGAGCGGCAGCCCCAGCGGGAAGATCAAGAGCAGGCGCACGCCGCTGAAGCTGAGCGTCGCCGCCAGTGACGCGGAGAGCTGCGCCGTGAGCGCGCGCTGTTCGGGCGACACCATCAGGCTCAGGGTGGTGAGGTCAGTGGAAGCATCGCGCACAAAGAAGAAGGGACTCCGCATGGTGATGAGGTTGAACGCTAGCCAGAACGAGACGGTGTAGAGGACCGGCGTTCCGAAAAGCGCCAGGCCCATCCAGCGGTGGCGACGCCGCCGAGGCGGGCCGGAAGCAAAAGCCAGGGCCATCGCGCCGGCGAGTACCACCGACTCGTAGCGCGTCAGAAAGGCCGCACTCATCGCCAGCCCACTCAGGCCGCTGGCGCTCGCCGGCCTGCCGCGCCACCAGCAGACCAGCCCGTAGAAGGCCAGACAGAGCCAGAAGAGGAGGAGGCTCTCGCTGGTCCCGTTGATGGCGTAGAAGAGCACCATCGGATTCAATCCGTAGAGCAGCAACAGCGCCGCCCGCCAGCGCCGGGAGAGGTCGCACACGCCGAAGAGGCGCTCGAGCACCACGAGGGTCCCCGCGGCGGCCAACGCCGCCAGCAGGTTCCCGCCAAACTGGAGCGAGCCTCCTCCGATCTGGAGCAGCAACACCAGCGGCACCTGCAGGATGGCGGCGAGGGGAGGCCAGTGCGTGGCAATGGCCCCGTAGTGTGGAGCGCGGCTGAACAGGAGATAGGCCGCGTCGGCCGTCCGCTCCAGAGCCTCCTCGAGTTCCAGGTGGTAGCCCCACACCGCGCCCGCGGCGAACAGGGCATACCCGAAGAACGCGCCAACGAAAAGCCTGAAGCCGGCCGAGAAGCCGATGCGACGGCCGAGGCGACTACGGGGTCGGGAGGCCAGGACGGTACGGGGCTGAGAAAGCATGTGTCGATGTCACCTCCTGACAGCTTGTCGACGAGAGACTTCGGAAGTTTCGAGCAGCGTTTTTGCTGGCAGTAGAGACGACCCGGCGGGTCGTCTCTACTCCAATTATGCGCACGATTCGCCCGTAAAGTTGCACTCGAAAACTTCTGAAGTCTGAGAAAGCTGTTTTCTCCGACAGACTGCCGGAGCGAGCGAGTTGCCAATGGTACCGCCGGGGTTGGCACGGGTCATAAATGTTTCTTGAACTGCCGGGCTGAATGCCACTTGCTTGAGGCGAACCAGGAGCAGGCGTATAATTGCGACTCGGGCGCCCGCTGGCGTCCCAGACAATCGACGACCGCGCGTCCAGCGACAGATATTCCCTTTTGGGTTGAGTTTCCGTCCGTCGCGCACGGGACATCGTCGAGTTGCTCGTCCGGAGAAATCAACACCTCTCATCATCGCTGATCCGGAGCGAACCACATGGAAACACCGTTGGCTGCCCCATCGAGCATCGCTGGCCGCGCGTATGATCTGGGCGTCAGGTGGCGCGAGGACCTGCTCATTGGCAGCGTGCTGTTCCTCGCCTACCTGGCACTGAGTGCCTATCTCCTCTTCGCTAAAGACCTCCAACCAGGCGACGCGCTGGCGCGAATGGTGAGCGCCTACCTGGTCTTCCGCGGTAACCAGACCAAACTGGCCACGATCGGATTTGTCTGGCCGCCGATCCCGACGCTCTTGATTCTGCCCTTCGCGTTGATTCCCACCCTGGTGTACACGTTTCTGGCAGTCACGATCGTGTCGGCCCTGTTTACCGCCCTGGCCTGCCTGCTGGTCGGCCGAATCGCGGCCGCCTGTGGCGTCCCCACCGGGTGGCGGCGATTGTTGGTCGTCCTGTTCGCCACCAACCCACTGATCGTGGTGTTCGCCGTGAACGGGTACAGCGAAGCCATCCTGATCGCGCTCCTCCTGGCCGGGGTGTACTGGCTGATCCGTTTCTGGCAGGCCGAGCGCAATAGTTCCATGATCATGGCCGGGATCCTGTTCAGCCTGCTGCCGCTGGTCCGCTATGAAATGGCGCTCGTCACTGCCGGCACCGGGCTGGTGCTGATCGTTCACGACTGGTGGCTCCACGCGCGCCGGATTCCACCGGAGGAGTTCCGATTTCTCCTCGAAGGCCGCGTGCTGGCCTACAGCTCCCTGGCTATCTACCCGACCTTCTTGTGGGTCCTGGCCAACTGGCAGATCATGGGCAACCCGTTATACTTTCTGGCCAACGATCGGAGTGCGCTTAGCGTCGCCGAGGCCCAGATCACCGGCATTGATACCCACTCCCTGGCGGCATTCGAGCTGGCCTTCAGGTTGTGGGTCGCCGCCTTTCCGGCCGGGCTGCTGGCCTCCCTGCTCGCCGTCGCCGTCGGCGTCCGGCGTCGATCCGCCTTCCTGGTTGGGCTTGCGCTGCTCGTCTTCATCGTTCCACTCTTACAGGGTCTCTTGCTCAGCAAGCGCTCGACGGTACCTCTGGTCCGCTACTTCATTACAGTCATCCCGTTCGGGTTCGCCGTCGCCCTGGCGGCCCTCTCCCCTGTCTTGCTCGGGCAGCGTGAGGCCTCGGGGAGACTCACCCGCCGGCATCACGCTCTTCTCGCGGCGTTCGCCATCCTCTTCCTGGCCTCCAATGTCAGTACGGGCGTCCTCCTCAAGACCAGCGAGCGGTACCAGACCGTCGAGCATTTGACGTGGATTGCCATGACCACGGAGAGCAAGGGCAACCACCCCCACATTACCGACGCCCTGGCGGTTGGTCGGGTCCTGGCACAGATCGTCCCGGCCGGCTCAAAGGTGCTGTTCGACGAATACGGCTTCGGATACGCCGTCGTGCTCGGGGCGCGCGAGGCCAAACTCTTCGTGGACCACACTCACCCGCAGTTTAAGGAGGCACTCCACTCGCCCCAGGAGTTCGTGGATTACGTGCTCGTCCGTAACCTGGAAGGGGCTGGAAGACTCAACGAGGTCAACCGGGCTCATCCATCCCTCTACGAACTCGGGGCCCCCTGGGCGGAAGCGGTGGAGGGACTCCCGCCGTCGATTGATGGCTGGCGTCTGTATCAGGTTCGTCGTGCTCGCCAATGAACTGAAGCGCCCAGGCGATCGCGCCCACCACCGCGTTGAAGAGCGAGAGAACGAGCACCAGAAAGGAAAACGCGATGGCGGCCTCCTGAGGAATGCGAAACTCACCGAAGAGCACCAGCAATGCCGCGTCCCGAGAGCCAATGCCCGCGATCGAGATAGGCAACAGGGCGGCCAGTGACATGACTGCCATACTTGACACAAACACAGGCACCGGGGCGGACTGACCCAGCGCGAGCAAGAGCAAGTACAGCCGGATGCTGTAGAGCGCATAGGCGAACAGCGTGGCGGCTGCCAGCGACACCATCCGCGGCCAGGGAAAGCCTGTGATCGCCTCCCCCAGCGCCCGGCCGGTGACGGGCCACCGCAACGGGAACGCGACGAAGAGCTGCGCCGCCACCAGCCAAATCCAGGCGGCGAGGATCCCGACCAGCGCCATGCTGGCCAGAAACACAGCCAACGAATTCAGCGTCGGCCAGCGATAGCGGTGCCAGACGGCGTAGTAGGCGCTCAGGCCGAGGAGCATCGCGACGTCCAGGGCCCGGTCCCCCACCGAGGCCGTGAGACCTGATCGGAGCGTTCCCCCCTCGCGCCGGACCCCAAACGCCTTGGCGAATTCCCCAACCTGACCCGGTGTGACGAGGCCCGCCAACAGTCCGATCGAGAACAGCCGAAAGGCCAGCCCCGCCGAGATCCTGGAGCCGGTCCACTCCAACACCATCCGCCACCGTTCGGACTTCAACCAGATGAAGGGGAGCCCAAGCGCCAGCGCAAGCGTGACCAGCAGCCAGTTGGCTTCGAGGACGTGCCGCACGAGCGTCCGGATGTCGATCCTGGTCAGCACCCAGGCGAAGAGCGCCAGCCCGACCAAGTGGAGGAGCCAGCGCCCGCGCCGCCACGCGCTCATCCCTCCACCCTGTCGTGGACAGAAACCTGGAGCGCGGCAATCTGCTCGGCAATCAATCCCAACAGCACGACCAACACGCTGACGACGAACAGCACCACGCTCGCATTGGGGATGTGAAGCCGTCCGAGCGACCAGACATCGTAGAACGTGAGGGCACAGCCAAACAGAAAGAGCATCAAAGCTGTCGGCAGGAAGACCCGAAAGGGCGCAAAGATAACCGCAATCTTCACCATAATGAGCAGGAAGCGCCAGCCGTCGCTCCACACTTTGATCTTGCTCCGGCTCCCCCGCCGAGGCTGGGCATTAATCGGCATGTACTTCACGTTGTGCCCGCCCTTGATGAAGGCCAGAGTGCTCGTGGTGGGAGCCGAGAAGCGGTTCGGGAAGAGATGGATGTACTGCTTGATCACCGCCGCCCGAAACACGCGGTAACCTGAGGTGAGATCCTCGACTGGGAAGTCGGTGAGCCAGGAGGCCAACGAGTTAAAGAACGCGTTGGCGAGGTTGCGATGCCGGGCGCCCTGGTAGCTCCGGGTGCGGGCCCCGACAACCATGTCATAGTCTGATAGGGAGGGAAGCATTCGAAGAAGATCGCGAGGGTCGTGCTGCCCATCCGCGTCGAGGCAGGCAATGGCTTCGCCCCGGGCCACGCGGATCCCCGTCTTGAGCGCGGCCCCGTTCCCTTTATTGTAGGGGTGGTGGAGCACCCGAAGGGTGTCAGGAAACTCACGGGCCAGTTCCTGCATCACCACCTGCGTGCCATCGGTCGAGCCGTCGTCCACGGCTATGACCTCGAACGTCAGGCCGGTCTCGTGCAAGACCTCTATCGCCTGTGTGATGACGGTCCGGATCAGGTCGCGTTCCTGATAGACCGGAAGCACAAGCGAGAGACCGAGGGTGTCGCGGTCCACCGGCCGGGGTCGGGTCGTTGCAACGACCCGAGGCGGGGGTTCAGCTACAATGACGCTCATAGTCAGCCTCCACGGGTATCAGTCGGTGATGTCGGCAGTCGTGTCGATACAACCGGTTGGCGCTGAACACTAGGAATCCGGCGAGAATCGCCGGTTCCCACTGCTGCGGGTTATCTGCGGATCAAATCGTTGAGCCGGTTCGCTTTCTCCTGATCCGGCGCGCCTTTGTAGAGACCATGGATGGTCTTCTCCCAGTAGAAGGGCCTGCGCAGCAGTTGCAAGAAACCCTTCCAGGCACCAATGCTCATCAGGCTCCAGTAGAGTGGACTGAGCAACGCGTATTTAACCATGTCGTAGAACTCGCGCCGCAAACAGCCGGCCACGTTCATGTAAGTGAACGCGAAGTTGCCCAGGTAAAGGTTGATGGCGCCTAAGTAGTAGATCATGGGTGGGAACGTCTGCTGGATCAGACCCCACTCCGTCAGGAACCAGAGCGCCGTGAGCGCCCAGTAGATCGGGTTCAGAAGAAAGGCGACAAAGGTCCCGCCAATCGTCAAGTTGAACCCCAGGAAGGCCTTGAGGCCGATGGCGCGCCAGAGGGCCACCGGGTGGCGCATGTGGACGAGCCAGGTCTGAATGTAGCCCTTCACCCAGCGGGAGCGCTGGCGGATCCAGTTGTGGAGCTCGCTGTTGGCCTCCTCGAAGGTCGTCGAGTCGACCATCGCGGTCTTGTAGCCGGCCTTGTAGAGCCGCACGCCCAGGTCGGCATCCTCGGTGACGTTGAAGGGGTCCCACGCCCCCAGCGCCTCGAGCCGGTCCCGGCGGAAGTGGTTGGAAGTACCTCCCAGTGGCACGGGTACGCCGGAGGCGTCGAGCCCGGGCAGAAAGAGGTCGAACCACATCGAGTATTCGGTGGTAAACCAGTGCGTCAGCAGGTTCTGCTTCCGATTGTAATAGTTGAGTTTGGCCTGGATGCAGGCCACGTTATCGCTTGCCTTGCGAAAGGCGACCAGAACCTTCTTGAGCTGGTCCGGCTCCGGCAAATCTTCCGCATCAAAGATCACCACGAACTCGCCCCGAGCCTTGATCAGCCCGTAGTTGCAGGCTTTGGGCTTGGTCTTGGGAATTGAGTCAGGAACGATGACGTGCTCGAAGTTCGGCGGGAGATTCAGCCCCTGCGCCGCCCGGATCGTCTCTGGATCGTTCTCCTCCATCAGCAGCTTGATATCCAGCTTCGCCAGCGGGTAGTTCAAGGCGGCAATCGCGCGGGCCAGCCTGGGCAGCACCGCCGCCTCGCGGTAGAGTGGGATGAGAATGGTGTAGAAGGGCAATGTGCGATCATCCAGCGCCGCCACTTCCTCCTGGCTGACCGGGACCTCCAGGTCGTGGGAGAGGGCGCGGTAGACCAGGTAGAAACGATGGACGGAAAACGCGATGTAGAAGAGGGTGGTCAGCGCGTTGACCGTGATCAAGAAGCTCACCGGGTTGGCAAGCAACCAGAGCAGCGAGCCGATCAGAAGCGCGCCGAGCCCAATCTTTTGACCTCGGGTCAGCACCTGGTAGGCTGATTCCTCAGGGTAGCGGAACACCAGCTCCTGCGTGCTGCGGTACGTGTATTCCTCCTCGTAGATCCCCTCCAGGGCTCGCTCGAGCGCCAGCTCGGTGGTGATCACTGGGATCACCGTCTTGCCAACGCTGGCCTCTACCTGCTCCAGGGCCTCGCTGTCCAGCGGGTCCACCATCGCCACCGTCACGCTCTGCTCGTCGGCGGCGACCGGCAGGGCTCCCCAGCGCCGCGCGTCACGCTCCGAAAGCAGCATCGCGACGTCACGCTCGATCGTCATATCGCTGAGATCAAAAAACGGGATATTCTGCTGTCTGGCCAGGAAGGCCACCAGCTCCGGCTCGGTGACGTGCCGCAGGACAAGCAGCGCCCGCCCCAGGCGAATGCCGACGCGCTGGGCCAGCGTGAGGGCCTCACTCAACGCTTCCACCGAGATCACGCCCGCTTCCAGGAGATAGGTCCCAATTGTCTTGCGCCCCAGCGTGCGGGTGATAGCGGCGGACACCTCGTCGCGGGGCGCCACGACCCAGGCTACCGCCAGGGGAGCCACCGCCCCGCTGAGCTCGGCACGGACCGCCGCGTCCAACGGATTGGCGATCGCGACGGTCAGGCGGGGACCCTGCTGCGCGATCGGGATCGCCCCCCAGCGCCGGGCATCGAAGAGGGAAATGTGCCGCGCGGCCGCCGCCGACACCGGGTCCTGCACGAGCGTCCGCCGCGTTACCCGTCCAATCGCATCCAGGACCGTTTCCTGCCTGTAGGTCGGTTCCAGCGTGATGGAGGGCAGCCCGGCGAAGGTCGCCAGCTCCGGATAGAGGATCTCTGGGCGGAGGTACTCTTGCGTCAGCAGGAGGTCGAACGGCTGCCGGGTCCGGCTGAACCGGGCCATGAAGGCCGGAATCTGATCGCTGCGGAGATCGTGCCGCTGCACGAGAGAGCGCAGAAACTCGGCATACGCGCGATCATCCACCGCAGCAATCGCTGTCGCCGCCTCGGTGATCGGCGCCGGAACCAGCAGCGGCTGCAGGACAGGAATGGTTGAACGCTCGAGGGGCTGCCCCTCCAGAGCGGGACGCGGAAGCGGGATAAAGGGATCAGAGATCGCCACCAAGAGCGACCGGGGCCCCTCGGCCCCACCGAGATCGAGCAGGGGAATCACCCGCGGGTCGAGTGCCAGTCCCCTACGCTGTTCGGGTGCCAGGACCCGCGGCGGATGTTCCAATGGGAACCAGGGAAGATTGCTCTGCAGGCTGAGGACCTCGGTCAGATCCAGCGGATCGAGGGCGCCCAGCGCCACGAGACTCTCACCCAGCCGCAGACCCTCGGCCCGTCCGTGGGCAAGGGCCCTCTCTACCTGGTCGGCAGTGACGTAGGCCCCCGCCACCACCCACTCGCTGAGCGGAGGAACAGGGTCCACCAGGGGTCGTTGCCGGCTGTAGTACTGCGCCCACGCCCGCTCAAACTGACGCTGGGTGAGCAGGTGCCCCCTCACCGGTTTCCGGCTGATCGCCTCCACGGCTGTCAGGAAGCGACGCTGAGTGGGTCGCAGGAGGCCCACGTGGAGACCGTCCTCGGCAACAAAGAGGGGTACGATCCCCCACCGGCGCCCGAGCGAGTCGGCAAAACGCAGGGGCTGGCGGTCGTCCGCCGGGTGGCTGTTTCCGTCCGCCGCGGCGGCGCCGGGCAGCAGGCCCCAAC
>DOUV01000727.1 GCA_003520455.1 Chloroflexota bacterium
AGCGAGATCGAGCGCGCGGGTGGGTCCGCCGTGGCGCTGCCCCTGGACGTGACCGACCAGCCCGCGGTGGTCGCGGCGGTGGCCGCCATCGAGCGCCAGCACGGCGCAATCGACGTCCTGGTAAACTGTGCCGGCATCAACGACTGGTGCCGGGCCGCCGACCTGGCGCCGGATAGCTGGGCGCGCATTCTCGACGTCAACCTGAACGGCACGTTTTACTGCTGTCAGGCAGTGGGACGGGGCATGCTCGCCCGGAGGCACGGCAGCATCGTCAACCTGGCTTCGATCGCCGGGGTGGTGGGGCACCCCGGCGTCCTGGCCTACGCCGTGAGTAAGGCGGGCGTCATCCAACTGACGCGCTCGCTCGCCGTCGAGTGGGCGCCGGTGCGAGTCAATGCCCTGGCACCCTCCACCTTTGAGACACCGCTCGTTCGCCGCAACCGCCTGCAGCAACCTGAAGCATACGCGGGACTCTTGCGGCGTATCCCGCTGGGGAGAACCGGCCAGCCGGCGGAGATTGTCGGCCCGGTGCTCTTTCTCGCGTCGGATGCATCGAGCATGGTTACGGGGCACGTTCTGGCGGTGGATGGGGGCTATCTGGCGGGTTGAGGTCCGTCGCGGGCCAGGGATCGATGGTGAGGGCAATCAGGCGTGCCGGGGCACCGCTCTCGTTCCGGACCTGATGCGGGACTGGAGCGTCGAACCACATCGAGTCGCCCGCCTTGAGGACATGATCCTTGAACTCGAGTTGGACTGTGATCTCGCCCTCGATAACAACCAGGAAGTCGCGGCCTGTGTGACGGATCATCATGTTGGCGGATCGTGCTCCCGGCGGATATGTAATCTCGACAAAGCGAGTTCCCGGCTGCTCTTCGCCCGTGAGCAGCTCCCAGATGATACCGGTCTCGAGGTAAAGGCGTTTGCGGTTCTCCTTGCGGATGATGCGCCGGTCGGACCAGCCGGCAAAGTCCGAGGCACTATCAGAACTGGCGTTGCTGCTGTCGAAGAAATGGGCGACGGGAACGTCCAGCGCGGCCGCGAGAGCAAATAGGGTCTCGACGGAGGGAGTGACTCGGCCATTCTCGATCTGGCTCACCAACCCGGCGGTTACACCCGCGCGTTTCGCCACGGCCCGCAGGCTCAATTTACGCGACCGCCGCGTCCGCCGGATGGCTTCGCCCAGACCCGCCGCCACCCCGGAATTTCCAGGTTCTCCCACAGCGCATCACCTTGATTCTCTAGAGCTAAAATGTATAGTCGAGCTTAACGCTTTATCGATCCACTGTCAAGCAGCAAATCGATCATCGGCTGAGCCGCAGCAACCGGAAGATGGAGGAATCAGCGATGCGAATTACCGAAGAACAAGCTCAACACGCCCGCGACCTGCACGAGCAGGCGGTGGTGATTGCAGCCCACACCGATATCTGCCCCGATATTGCCAAACGGCAACGGAACGGGGAGACCCACGTGTTTGCCCGGCGGCACCTCCCGGTGCTTCGTCGCGGCGGCCTCACTGCCGTCTGCGATCACGTCGCCGGTGACGCGCCCTACCTGATTGACTTCCCGTTCCGGAATACGATGGCAACCAACCGCCTCAAGTTCGCGTTGCAAGCCATCGAGGCGATGTATATCGAGGCAGAGTCTTCCCCCGACGAGATCGGTATCGCCATCTCAGTCGACGATATTTTGGCCGCGAAACGGGACGGGCGGGTCGCCATCGTGCTCTGCTTTGAGGGGGCGGGACCGGTCGAAGACGATCCCAGCCTGCTGGACATCTTCCACCGTCTGGGCATCCGCTGCATCGGTTTGACCCACAATTTTCGCAACCTGCTCGCC
The DNA here is from genome assembly GCA_003520455.1 of Chloroflexota bacterium. The sequence continues at coordinate 1,837 of DOUV01000727.1, forward strand.
GACGGCGTCGCGGTAGGTGGGAACAACGGACTCACCGCGCTGGGCCGGGAAGCCGTTCGGGAAATGAACCGGCTCGGCATCGTCGTCGACGTGTCGCACATGACGTTTCAGGGCTTTTGGGATGTGATCGAGACGAGCACGGCTCCGGTGCACGCCTCACACTCGAGCTGCTTCGACCTGGTCGATCACCCCCGGAACCTGACCGATGATATGCTACGCGCTCTTGCCCAGACCGGGGGCGTCGTGGGGGTGCATCCGCTCTCGGTCTTCATCACCAATGAGTCGCGCGCCGCCACCTTTGATGAACTGTTGGATCACATCGAGCATATGGTGGAAGTGATGGGCGCAGATCACGTCGCCATCGGCCCCGACATCATGGAGAATTTCCCCGCGGAAGAGTACACGCTCCTGTGGCAAGATGTCCGGCTTCCGGAGTACCACTTCGTCTATCCTGAGGAATTCGATAGCCTGGCGAAGTTCCCCGCGATCACCGCCGGCCTCGTGGCGCGCGGCTGCCCTGACGAGACCATTGTGAAGATCCTCGGCGGGAACATGCTGCGTCTCTTTTCCACCGTCTGGTCAGGGGAGAAGGCGCAGCGGACCGGCCAACCACTTCGGGGCACCTTCTACCACGCGGATTCGCGCCCGGCGCCAATTGAACAGATCGCCTCCGCGGCCACGCAACAGCGTTCGTCGTGATCCAAACATTCTCTCCTGATAGGAGCCGTGTGGTGCGGCGGGGTCAGGCGACTGCGTGTGCTCTGCCAGCAGATGACGAGCCGCCACCGGCGGTGGCGGCTCGCACCCGCCGGATCCTCACACTCGTCCCTCGCGGCGCCTGGGCTCCTCGGCCCTGAGATGCGCCCGATCGTCCTCTGCGAGGACGATCCGCACCGCGCCGACCGCGAGCCCTCGAACCGCCTCGACGGTGGAGGTCGCCCCGTCGAGGGTCACCTGATCCCCAGGCCGGGGCGGCCGTCCAAGGAGCGCGACGACCAGCCCACCTACCGTCTCGACGTCGGGCAACACCTTTTCCTTCGGAAGGGGGATGGGCACTTCCTCGACGAGGTCTTCGAGGAGCAAGTCGCCGCGGGCGAGCAGGATGCCCGGCTCGACCTGGCGGAGGGGCGGCTGCTCGCCCAGATCGAACTCGTCGCGCACCTCGCCGACGACCTCCTCGACCAGATCCTCCAGCGTCACCACACCGGCCGTGCCCCCGTACTCGTCCACCGCGAGAGCCATGTGAATGTGGCTGCGCTTGAAGGCGGCCAGCAGGCGGTCAACCGGCATCGCCTCGGGAACCGTGGGCATATGGCGCAGCAGCGCTCTGAGGTCGAACTGGCCCGGCTGCTCGAGTTGTTGGCGCACAAAGTCCTGGAGGAGCAACAGACCGACCACGTGATCGAGATCGCCCAGGTAGACCGGGAAGCGGCTGTGGGGTGAGGTCGCGACCAGCCCCCGCAGGGCCGCCTCATCGATACCCAGCGGGACGGCAATGATCCGCGGCCGGGGCGTCATCACCCGGCCAACCCGCCGCTCGCTGAAGTCGAAGATGTTCTGGAAGAGCTGTTGCTCGTTCTTGGTCACCAGGCCACCCGCATGGCTCTCGGAGACGATCAACTCGAGCTCTTCAGGAGAGTAGAGCCGGGTGCGGGCGGTTGTCGCCGGAATGCCCAGCAACCGCAGGACGCCGTGGCCGATGGCATTGAGCGTGACGATCGCTGGGAAGAAGAGCCGCTTCATGAGCGCCATGAGCCCGGCGAGACCCAGCGCGGCCCGCTCGGCATATTGCAGCGCCAGCGACTTGGGCACAATCTCGCCGCCCACCACGTGGGCGAACGTGAGCAGCGCGATCGCGATGCCGCCGGCGATCGAGTGCGCGGCGACCGGGCTCAGCCGGAGCCACCGCTCGAACGGCCCGAGCAACCAGGCCGCCACGGTGTGTTCTCCGTACATGCCAAGACCCAGACTTGCAAGGGTCACACCGATTTGCGTGGTCGCGAAGTAGCGGTCCTGCCGCCTCGGGTCGTCTAAAATCGCTTTGATCCGGCCGGCAGTGCGATTGCCCTCGTCGGCAAGTTGCGCGACGCGCGTCGGCCGCACTCCGAGAAGCGCGAACTCGGCAGCGACGAAGAGACCGTTGAGCAGAATCAAGACCACAATCACGAGGATTGGGATCAAAAACGCGCCCATCACTCCCCCTCAAGCTCGTCAGGCAAGTGGAATTCGGTATTCGAGGGCGGGCGAAGGCTCACCTCGCGGACCGCCGGACCGCTCACAGCTTCAACCCGCAGGGCCGTGCCCCCAACGGTGAGCTCCTCGCTCACGCGCGGCGGGTGCCCTATCATCGCCATCACGAGCCCGCCGATGGTGTTGACCTCCTCATGAGGCAGTTCCAGATTCAGCAAATCGTTGACAACGCTGACCAGGAGATCGCCGCGCAGCCGGACCCGCCCATCAGGGCCGGCCGCGATCAGCGCGGTTTCCTCGTCGAACTCGTCCTGGAACTCACCGAAAATCTCCTCGATCAGATCCTCAATCGTGATCATGCCGGCCGTCCCGCCAAACTCATCGAAGACGATCGCGACATAGCTGCCCTGCTGCCGCAGCAGATTCCAGACCTCAACGGCGCGTTTCGACTCGGGCACAAAGGGGACCCGGCGAAGGATAGAGGCTACGTCCTCCCCACCTTCTACAAACAACCGGTAAAGGTCCTTGAGATGGACCATGCCGATGATGTCGTCGATCGTCTCGCGGTAGAGTGGGAGACGCGTGTAGGCCGAGGTGACAGCGAGCTCGAGCAAGTCGCGCAGAGGCGTGTCGACCGGCGCCGCCACCAGGCGGGTCCGGGGCACCATTACCTCGACCGCCGTCAGCTCGCCGATGCGGAACACATTCTGCAAGAGCAGGCGCTCGTCCGACTCGAGCAGGCCCCCCTTCGCACTCTCCGCCACCAGCAGCTCGATCTCTTCCGGTGAATGAGCGTGCATCCGGTGGCTGGCTGGCGGCACCCCAAGCAGGCGCAAAATCAAGGCCCCGGTCCCATTGAAGAGCGCGATCGCCGGGCGCAAGAGGGCGAGCGACCATCGTACCGGGACCACGGTGAGGAGGGCCAGCCGCTCCGGGTTGCGGACGGCGACGGCTTTGGGTACCAACTCCCCGAAAACGACCTGGAGGCTGGTTAGAAAAACCAGGACCACGGTTGCCGCCAGCGATTGGGCCGCGGCTGCCTGCATCCCTCCGAAACGGGTGAAGAAGGGGTAAAGCGTCCTGGCGATGGCCGATTAGCCGTAGAAGCCAAGCAGCAAGCTGGATACAGTGATGCCAAGCTGGCACGCGGCGACGTAGGCGTCGAGTCGCCGCGAGTCGCTCACAATCGGTTCGAGTAACTCGGCCAGCCGGTTGCCGCTCGCGGCCTGTTGCCCGATTCGGGTCCGGCGAGAACTCACCGAGGAAAACTCGGCCGCAACGTAGAGCGCGTTGATAGAAATGAGCACCGCCGTCACCGCCACTATGACGAGCAGAATACCCATCGCTTCCTTAATACGTCCAAACCTGATACGGTCGTGAAACGGGTCTCTCTACTGTTTACTAGCATATCAGGGGCCAAGGAGTATCATCGCGACGGCGGCTGCGGTGCTCCCCCTTGCGCCGGCCGCACGCCTCGTCTGGACTCGGGCGGGCGAGGGCACGGCGGGGTTGTTTATGGGAGCCTACTTGGGGGTACTTCAAGGTTTGTCTCACCAGCCGCAAAGTTGCTCACTCACCAAAGAGCTGATAGCACGAAAGAAGTGACGCTTTGCCGGCTGGGATCTCA
>DOUV01000717.1 GCA_003520455.1 Chloroflexota bacterium
CGGCGTGATGGTGCCCGTGGTGCTGCTCGCCGAGCACGTCGTCCATCCAGCGGTAGATGCTTCGATCCGGTCCACACATGGTATTCTCCTTCCTGCCGTCGGGGGCGTCGCGCTTCAGGGGCGCCACACTTTTCGGAAGCACGGCGCCCCCGGTCACCGCCGTCAATCTGCCAGATTGACGCGCATCGCTTCGTACTCGGCCTTGCTGATCTCCCCACGGGCGTAGCGCGCTTTCAGGATGTCCAACGCCGATTCACGGGGCTCACTGTGCCCCTGGTGACCACCATCCGGTCGCCATCCCATCGCGTAGGCGACGACGACTACAATCAACACGACGAACAAGAGACCAAAGCCATCATAATCAGTCACTCCCCCATCATGGGAATCACCCCCTCAGATCGTGTCCGCGACCGGGCTCACAAGAGCGGCCTCCTGTCCCGGCACCTGATCTGAAGTGTAGCCAGGCTGTGTAACAGACCGTTGAAGCCTGTATGACGATTTGGTGAAGACTTCTGACTATGTTCCTGAGTGAACCTTTGGCCCGCTCCTCTTCTGGCGAAGGCCCACCAGGCACCTGTTCGCCTATCCCTCGTTACGCCGGGCCACAATCAGCTTGAAAATGCTCCCGGCGCCCAGATCTTGCACCCCTTCCAGGCGCAGCCCGCTCCGGGCCACGTTCTCCACTGTGCGCCGGTTGATGTTGGCGCCCATCATGCGCACGACCAGCGGGTTGAGCGCGTCCATCAACGCGCCCACCAGCGGATTGGCCGCCCGCACGTGCTCCAGCAGCAATACGCGGCCGCCGGGCTTCACCACCCGCGCCAGTTCGCGTAATCCCAGGACTGGATTGGGGACGGAGCAGAAAGTGAACGTGCCCACGACGTCGTCAAAGGCGGCGCCGGGGAAGTCGAGTGCCTGCACATCACCCAGACGCAGGTCCACGTCCAGGTTCAAGTCGGCCGCCCGGCGGCGGGCACGCTCGAGCATGCCCGGTGTCAGGTCAACGGCTGTGACTTCGACACCGGGCGGATAAAACGGCATGTTCTTGCCCGTCCCCACGCCCACTTCCAGCACTTTAGGGCCGCGGACGAGGGACCAGAGGTGCGATCGCCAGGAACGATAGCGACCCTCGGCCATCGCTTCTATCCGGTCATAGAGCGGAGCAATCCGCTGATAACGGGCCCGCGTCCGCGCGGTTGCCCCTGGATCAGGCGTCATGGCTGTCTTCTCCTTGTTTCACAGGCCGTCTCAGGTGCGTGCAGTGTGGGGCGCTACCTTCACCCACCAGCCGTCACCTCGCAAACAGACCGTACACGAGCAAGGCGAGGATCGCCAGCAGCAGGAGCACGACCGGGCCGATGTCACAGCCCAGCATGCCGGCCATGCCGCCCATCATACCGGCGGTCATGCCCCGCCGGCCAGCAGCGGGTCCAGCACCAAATTGTCAGGCTCCATCGGTGGCGCATCACCGCCGGTCATCCCCCACTGAGCGATCCTCAGTCCGGCCGGCGAGGTCTTCGAAGCCCACGCGGATGAGCGGATAGGCAACCAGGATCACGCCGGCGCCGAAGAGCACACCCGTGACCAGGCGCAGGATCGAGTTGAGGCTCCCCCAGTTGGTGCCGGTATAGAAATTAGGGCCCATTCCGGGACCGAACAGGGGCAGCGCCCAGGCATTGGTCGCGCGCCAGCCGATACCGGTCAGGTCGTCGATCAAGTGGGTGGTGCCGTCCACCGCCATCGGCAAGACGAAGACCAACAGCGTCCAGGCGGGGAGTGGGGTCTGGACGCCCAGCCGATGCAGCAGGGCGTAGAGCAGGCCTGCCAACAGCGCGCCGCCGTACATCGCGACCATGCGGTCGCTGATGGCGACCTTGTACCCCAATGCGGCGTTGCCACGATAGGCGCGGTAATTCCAGAGGGTATCGGCGTCGGCGCCGCTGTGGATGAGCACGTCGCGGTTGTAGGTCCGCATGGGGCCATCAGGCGCGCCCAGGAAGAAGCTGCGCTCCGGCAGTTGGTGGCAGGTGAAGCCGTAGGCCGTGTAGAGCACGCCGCCGATCCACTCCTGGCGGGCGGCCAGCATCAGCGGCGCCAGGAACGCCCCAAAGAGGTAGAGAAAGACTACCAGGTTCAGCACGAAGAGCCAGTGGCGCGCGAACGCCGAGACCAGGCGCACGGTCAGGGCTTTCCCAGCAGCGGCTCGATGCGACTGCGTAGAAACGCCTCGCTCATGGGACCGCCGATCGTCACGTCGCGGATGATCCCCTCGCGGTCAATGAAGAAGGTGGTAGGCAGCGCCCGCACGCGGTACTCGAGACCGACGGCGCCGTCGCGATCCAGCACCACCGGGGCCGTCACGCCGATGCTGTCGAGATAGCGGCTGATCGTGCCGGGCTCTTCACCCTGGTTGACCAGCAGCACTGCCAGCCCGTCGGCCGTGTACTCATTCGCGACGCGCTGGATGGCGGGCATCTCCGCGCGGCAGGGCGGGCACCAGGTGGCCCAGAAGTTCAGCAGCACCGCCTGGCCCTGAACGTCGGCCAGCGCGGTCTGGCCACCGCCCAGCCGATCGAGGGTGAAATCGGGTGCCTGGAAGCCGGCCTGCGGCGCAACCCGGCTGACGGCGTCCGCACCGTCAGGCACACGGCTGACGAAGATCCAGGCGCTTCCCAGCACCGCGACGAGCGCGATCACGATCAGCCAGGGAGAAGACTTCGGCGGGACCGCAACCCCTTCCATACTGTGTCCCCCTGCTCAGTGCGGCTTGCCCCGGATCAAACTTCCCGTGTCCACAACGACAGCCAGATCGCCTGATGCCACCGGGAGGGGGCCCCCGCTCGCTGTGTCCGTCTCGGCCACAACCTGGCCACCGGCGTCCACGAGCCGCACCACGAACCGGTCCAGGCTGCGGGGTGCCGGGCCCGAGATATAGGTCCCGTCGCGCTGGAACTGCGAGCCGTGGCACGGACAGATGAAGCGCGTCTGCGACTCCTGCCAGTTGTAGATACACCCGAGATGGGTGCAGACCTTGTACAGCGCCAGAATCCCCTGATCGAGGCGCACAAACCAGAATTTGCCCTCATTATTTGGCTCAGGTAGCGCTTCTATGCCGGGCAGCGACGAGGCCGGGCCAAGGGTGAACTGGCCACCGAACTCGCCGGCCTTGAAGCGCGGCATGGAGAAGAGGTAGCCAACACCCCCCAACTCTGCCAGAAAGACGCCGATCGAGCCCAGCCAGACGTAGTTGAGCAACTCCCGCCGCGTGGGCGCTGCGGGGGCTAGCGCCTCTGCTGCGGCTGGCTCGGTGGCAGCGGGCATCGGTTTCACAGCCATGTTGTTCTCCTTCTGCAGGTTCTCCTTGTACGGTGCCCCCAGATGGCCACCTCCCTGGCAGCCTGCTTAGAGAAACCAGTAGGTCACGATGTCGTTGAGGCCGGCCAGGATGAGCACGACCGCGGCGGCCGGACGCAGCCAGGCATCGATGCGCCGCGCCCTCGCCAGATAGCCCCTCGTCGCGCCGACCCCGCTACTGAGCAGACCGGCCAGCCCCAGCAATGGGAGGGTCGTGCCGAGCGCGAAGACCGCCGGGTAGACCACCCCCATCGGCGAGCGCAGCGCCATCGGGATCGTAAGGCCGAAAAAGAGCAGGAAGAGGGTCGGGCAGAAGGCGAGCGAGAAGGCCACACCCAGCAGGAAAGCACCGCCCGCACCCGGCCCGGCCCGCGTCTCGATCCAGGAGGCCAGGCCGTGGCCGACCGAGAAGCGCAGCGGCAGCAGGCCCAGCAGGTACAGCCCGAGCAGGATCATCAGTGGCCCAAGTCCCTTGCGCACGGCGACGATGATAGGGATGGATTGCTGCGCGAGCTCTTGACCGGCCAGAATAACGACGACCCCGGCAACGGTGTAGACGAGCACCTTGCCGAGGACGTAGGCCAGTGCCCGCCCGGCGACCGCCTGACGGTGGCCGGCACTGCGGGCAACATAAGCCAGGGCGCTGGCATTGGTGGTGAGTTGGCAGGGGGCAGTCGCACCGATAAGGCCAAAAAGCAGCACGCTCAAGAGCGGAATATTGATGGCATCGGCAAAATCACCGATCGGCCCTGTCAGGTACGACGCAGGCAGGCTGAGGAACGCATACCACTCGGCTGTTGGGATCTGCTCCCGCAAGAGATAGATCAGCCCAATCAGGGCCAGGAGGGTCGCCGGGATGGCAACCCGTAGTCGCCTTGCCGGCTGGAAGCGGGGACCGGCGCTTGCATTGGTCACATGCTGCACAGTTTCTCCTCCTGCACGAGTCCTACCGCGTTCATGAGGCCATCTCCTCGCCTAAAGGCCGGGACCCGGCTCAAGGGCAACAGGCCTTTCTTACGATATCATATGGAATCGCGTGCACCACCGGTCACCCTTGGAGAGGATGCGCGTGATACGTGAGAAAACGGATCGCGCACCCCGCCGTCGCGCCTTCGAATGAACGTCTGTTGCACACGGCTCCAATTGGAGCATTGGAGCCATGCCGATCATATCACGGTACTTGCTGGCCCTCCTGGAGCGTCCAGGTTTCGTCCTTCTGGGCCTCGTATCGGCTGGGGCATTTGAGCAGGACATTGTCGGCGTGGAAGATCCTGTCCTCACCCAACCATCCTTCGACAACGGCGGAGGCCTCCTCCCGGAGGAGGTCGGGCCTGGGGCCTTCGTAGACCACCGTCAGCGGCCGGTCAGGGGCGGCCTCATCGTCCACGATCTGGAACGAGACCGTCTGCTGGGCCGCCGGGTCCACCCGGATGCTTGTGCCGACCACCTGGCCGGAGACCCGCACCCCGCGCCCGTTGAGTGTGGGCGCCTTGTCCCAGAACTCGGCGACAGTCAGGTAATACTGGGCCGAGCTGGAAACCGCAGTCGCGATCAGGTAGGCGAGCGCGATGAGGATCAGGATCCCGCCGACCAGAAACTTCGCCCGCCGTGGCCTGGCCTGGGGTACCGTGAGGGCGTGGTGGCGAGGCCGGGCGGCGTCACGGATTGACATTCTTTGGCTCATAGGAACCTCCTGCGGCATAGGACAGGATGAAACCCATCACTGCCCGCTCCAGGTCACGCCGTGGTCGCGGCTGCGAAAGACCGCCCCCCGACCGGTCACAACGAGCATCGTTGTCCCATCCGAACCGAGGGCCAGCCCGGTCACATCGCCGGCGAACGGCCGCCGGATCCAGCCGGCGGCCATGGTCGTCATGAACGACAGCCCTCGATCCGTCCCGGCATAGAGCGTCCTCGTCACCGGGTCGTAGGCCAGCGCGCGTACCCGCCGGCTGTCGAGCGCGCCGCTGACGAAGCCGTTGGCGCTCGTCCAGGTCGCCCCGCCGTCACGGCTCGCCAGGACCCCCGCGTCGGCCGTCCCCACGTAGATCATTCCCGCGGTCACGGCCAGCGCCGTCACGTTCTCGGCGAGGCTCGCGTCAACCGGTGCCCAGTTCACACCGCCATTCGCGCTGCGCCAGAGGCCGTGCTCGACGATGAAGGCGTAGAGCGTTTCAGGGTTGTCGGGCGCCACGGCCAATGCGTGAAGGTCGCGTCCGGGGAGGTCGGTGGCCACGTCGTCCCAGGTGCGCCCGCCATCGTCGCTCCGCAGAAACAGATTGTGTCCGGCCAGGTAGACACGCCGTGGATTGGCGGGGTGGACAGCCAGGGCCATTGCATCGCCGCTCACCGCGGCCGGCTGCCAGGTCGCACCGCCATCGCGGCTCAAGAGCAAGCCACCCCGGTAGCCGGCAAAGACGACATTGGGATCGGCGGGCAGGATGGCCAGCGTGTGATAGTCGGCGGCGGCGATAGTCGCAATCGGGTGTTGGGACGCAATCGCCGCCCGGGCGCGGAAGTAGAGAACGCCGGCGACCCCCGCCCACAGCATCGCGGCGATGCCGGCGACCAGGGTCCACTTTGGGAAAGGAGTGCTGAGCACTGCGTGCTGCATGCTGAGCGCGCTGGCGGGCGCGACCTCACTCACCGGCATCGCACCTTGAGGCGCTGCTTGATCAACGACAAAGTGCTGCTGTTGGGCATCACTGCCTTCGCTCCGCTTGAGACTCGCGCTCGGCCGCGAAGGGACGCCGGGCGCCAGGGGCGGAACCGGGCTTGATTCGTCCGAGGCTGGGAGGGGCACTGCAACTGGCGCGGGTAGCGCGCGGCCGCACTGGGG
>DOUV01000495.1 GCA_003520455.1 Chloroflexota bacterium
CGGCCTGCGCGGATGGGCTCGGCGTGGGTCGGGACCGAGGCGCCGGCCGCCAGATCCGTGAGCGACGCCTGGTTGCCAACGACTGAGGCCGCCGACATCCGCGTACGTTCTTGTTCTTCGCTGAGTTCGCCGTTTCAGTCGACACGAGTCCGATGGCCTTGACAGGCTACTCGTCACCGAACTGGATTCCTTGGGCCAGGGGCAGTTGCGATGACCAGTTGATGGTGCAGGTCTGCCGGCGCATGTACCCTTTCCAGGCATCGGAACCGGATTCGCGGCCGCCGCCCGTTTCTTTCTCGCCGCCAAATGCCCCCCCGATTTCGGCACCGCTGGTCCCGATATTGACATTCGCAATCCCGCAATCAGAACCGGCCGCCGAGAGAAACTGTTCCGCTTTGAGCAGGTTGGTCGTGAAGATGGCGCTGGAAAGACCCTGCGGAACGCCGTTGTGGATCGCAATGGCTTCGTCCAGGGTTTCGTACGTCATCAAGTACAGAATCGGTGCGAAGGTCTCCTCACAGACGAGCGGCGTCTGCCGGGGCATCTTGACGATGGTGGGCTCGACGAAATTGGGGCCCTTCTCGGGCAGCCGGTGCCCGCCGGAGAGGATCTCGCCGCCCTGCGCCCGGGCGACCTCTAGCGCTCTCAGCATGTTTTCTACCGCCGCTTCGTCCACCAGCGGTCCCATCAAGATGCCATCCTCGAGGGGATCGCCGATCGTGACCTGCCGGTAGGCGCGTATCAGACGCCCGGTGAGCTCACCCGCGATATCCTTGTGCATGATGATGCGGCGGGTCGTGGTGCAGCGCTGGCCGGTGGTGCCCACGGCCCCGAACAGGATCGCTCTCACCGCCAGCTCGAGGTTCGCATCTTCGGTCACGATGATGCCATTGTTGCCGCCCAACTCGAGGATCGTGCGACCCAGCCGGCGGGCAACCGTCTCGGCCACGTGCCGGCCCATCCTCACCGAACCGGTGAAGCTAATGAGCGGGATGCGATGGTCGTTGAGCATCCGTTCGCCGACCTCACGGCCCTTGCCGATCGCCAGGTTGAACACGCCCTCCAGCCCGTGGTCGGCTGCCACTTGATTGGTGATATGCTGGACCGCAACCGCGGCCAGCGGCGTGTTGGACGAAGGCTTCCAGATCATCGTATCGCCGCAGACAGCGGCGATGGCGGCGTTCCAGGACCAGACGGCGACGGGGAAGTTGAACGCTGTGATAATCCCCACCGGGCCCAGGGGATGCCACTGTTCGTACATTCGGTGGGCCGGACGTTCGGATTGGATGGTGAGGCCGTACAACTGGCGCGAGAGCCCGACCGCGAAGTCGCAGATGTCGATCATCTCCTGGACCTCGCCCACGGCCTCAGCTTTGATTTTCCCCATTTCCAGGGCTACCAGTTCGCCCAGCGGCGCTTTCAATTCACGGAGGGCGTCCGCGAGGTCGCGAACCACCAGGCCGCGCTTCGGGGCCGGCACGGTGCGCCAGCGTTGAAACGTGTCGGCTGCTGTGCCGACCACCGCCTCGTAGGCAGTTTCCGTGACCTGCAGGACGCTCGCGATCCGCTCACCGGTCGCCGGGTTGTACGACATCAGCTCCGTGCCGTTTGGGTCTTCAATCCAGCGGCCCGGACCGGCGCAGGCCCCGGGATTCACGTCTTGAATGCAGAGCTTGTCCAACAAGGCTCGCACCTTCATTGTTATTCCTCCTCTCAAAGGGAGAGCGACACGACGAACAGCTTCAAGTCCTCACCGACCCGGGCCACATCCTCCAGGTGCCAGGCGGCTTCAATCGTCTGATCCTGGGGGCGCGGCGCAGGGTACTTGCTATCCTGGCGTGGAACCTGGCGATGCGCCGTCGCTGACCTTATAAAGTATATTCCAAATCATCGGATCCTTCAGCTTCTCGTTCACCGGATGGCTCGCCGCTCGTGGCGACACGTTGCCACCCTGCAGTCAAGCTGCTCTCCCCCCACCGGGGCGTGCCGGTCGCCGGCTGGAGGAGAGCCAACCGGTGATCACGAGGCACGCCGATATGCCTTGCGGCACCGAAACGCCCCAGGCCCGCAGGCGGCCCGGATTCTCACGCTCACCCCGCGGTCCCCCCCGGTTTTGTCGCGACGTACAGACGAACACTTCCCCAGCCGCCGACCGTGCGGTCGGTGTACGGCAATCCAAATTCCTGGAAGAGCGCGTCCATATCGCGCAGAATGTCCCCACCTCGCGCCCACGCTTTGGCTATCGCCATCCCGCGCCAGTTGCCGTCCGCGGGAAAGTTGATGTCAATCATCACGAGCCGGCCGCCAGGCTTGAGGACGCGCCGCATTTCGGAGAGAGCCTGATGGGCGTCGGGATAGCCAGTGAAGGCCATGGTATTCAGCACGGAATCAAAAGCTGCTGAGCCAAAGGGGAGCGCCTCCACCTGCCCGACGAGGAGCCGCGCCGTGAGTCTGTGTTGGACTACATTGCGCCGGGCAATTTCGGCCATGCGCCGGTTGTAATCGAGGCCATAGGCATCAAAGGGGTGCGCATACTGTGTCAACAGGTACCCGGTACCAAAGGATACCTCCAACACGCGCGGGCCGCGCAAGGCGGGCAGGGCCGGCGCAATCCAATTCCGCCACAGTGGCAGCCATTTGACCAACCGATCATAAAGAGTGGCGAACCGAGTGTAGAAGGCGTCGAACGCCTCGGTGTACAGCCGCTTGTTCTCCGGTTCCGACGAATACGGGTAGTTCGTGGGCATCGGGTCCTCCACTCCCAAACGGCTTGACGAGGTCACCCTCAGCTGTGGAAGCGACAGTGGTGCTTCTGTATGGCGCAGCGGCGGATGGAGCCGGGGTGGGTATTCTCAATTGTAGGGTGGCGCCGGAAAAGTGTAAAGCGTGCGAGCGAGTCGGGTGCTTCCCAGCGCTGACCTTGTTGGCGGATGCGTGGACCGTCTCGGCGAGCGGAGACGGGTGCCGGCTGAAAGTACCGGCCGGCTGGTGCGGAGGGCGGCCAGGCCCGCGTCCAATTGTGCAATCGCACAATCTCGGCGCCTGCCGAGCGGAGAAGCATTGGGCAAATGCCCGATGTTCTTCTTCTTCTGGGTAGTTACCATATAGACTGAGGACGCCGTGCTCGCCGTACAGACGGGTCTGAAGCGAGGCGCGGCGGGGGACGGGCACCGGCACGGGTGTTCCAGGTGGCGAATATTCTCATCTGATTGCTGACGGAGCGAGACGCGATGCGACGGCTCAATATCCTGATCTGGCATATCCACGGCAGCTATCTCAATACGCTTGCCCGCATTGACCACAACTGGTACCTGCCGGTCAAATCCGGCCGGCCGGAGGGCTATGGTGGCCGCGGCCCAACCTTCGACCTGCCGGACTCTGTCCGCGAGGTGCCCGCCGAACGCGTCCGCGCGTTAGACCTTGATCTGATCATCTACCAGACGCCGAAGAACTACTTCGAGGACCAGTTCGAGATCTTGAGCGCGGAGCAGCGCCGGTCGCCGAAGATTTACCTGGAGCACAACACCCCCAGGCCGCATCCGACCGATACGAAGCATCCGGTGGAGGACCCGGACGTTCTGCTGGTCCACGTCACCCACTACAACCGCCTGATGTGGGACAACGGCTGCACGCCCACGGTGGTGATCGAGCACAGTGTCGCGATCGATCCCTCGATCCGATACCGCGGTCAGATTGACCGCGGCATCACAGTTGTCAACGGGATCCAAAAGCGACCCCGGATTGCTGGGTATGACCTCTTCCTGAAGGCTCGAGAGCGGGTGCCGCTCGACGCCGCCGGCATGGGGACCGAGGCCTTTGGCGGCCTGGGGGATATTCCCTATCGTGACCTGCACCGCCAGGTTGCGGACTACCGCTTCTTGTTCAGCCCGATCCGGTACACCAGCCTGCCGCTGGCCGTGATCGAGGCGCTGACGATCGGGATGCCGGTGGTTGCTCTGGCAACGACCGAACTCCCAACCGTCATCGAGAACGGTGAGACGGGCTACGTCTCCTGTAACCTCGATGAGTTGATCGATCGGATGCACCGTCTGCTTGCCGACCCGGCGGAGGCTCGCCGGCTCGGCACAAATGCGCGCACCGTCGCCCGCGAGCGCTTCGGCCTCGACCGGTTTATCCGCGATTGGAACGAGGCATTCGCGATGGTTACAGGCAAGAAGGATATCGCGCCGAGCCGTCAGCTAGCAGGGAGCCAGTCGCAGTGACCAGGCGTTGCCCCCGCGACTCGTTCCCGGCCAGGTGGTACCTGATGGCCGGCAAAAAGGCCAGATACGATGACACATAGTTTCCGAATTGCATTTCTCAGTGAACATGCCAGCCCCGTCGCACTCTTGGGGAGCGAGGATGCCGGCGGGCAGAACGTTTACGTGGACGAGGTGACCCGGACGCTCGGCCGCTTCGGCTACGCCGTCGATATCTTCACCCGCCGCGACAGCCTGGATGCGCCCGAGATCATCGACTGGGCCCCGGGCGTCCGGGTCGTGAACCTGAGTGCAGGGCCACCCCGGTTTCTCCTCAAGGATCAGCTCTGGCCGTTGATGCCCACGTTTCGGACGGCATTCCTCCGCTTCATGATGCGCGACGGCGCTCGCTACGACCTGATTCACGGGAACTTCTGGATGTCCGGCTGGGTTGCGGTCGAGCTGCAGCGCCGGCTCAGGATTCCGGCCGTTCAAATCTTCCACGCCATGGGCCTGACCAAACGGCGTCATCAGGGCGAGGCCGACACCAGTCCGGAGGTCCGGATCGAGATCGAGATGGGGATCGTCCGAGCGGTGACGCGGCTGATCGCCCAGTGTCCGAGCGAGCGTGCTGAGTTAATCGAGGACTACGGCGCCGATCCGGAGGAGGTCGAGGTGATCCCATCGGGGGTCAACATCGAGCGATTTCGGCCGGTGCCGCGCGATGAGGCCCGGCGTCGAGTCGGGCTGGACCTGGACGAGCCGGTGATCGTCTACGTCGGGAGAATGCTGCCGCGGAAGGATGTTCGCAATGTTGTCCGGGCGCTCGCGATTCTGACGCGGCGATACGATGAGGGGCAAGCGCTGCCGCGGTTGCTACTGGTCGGTGGGGAGACTGCAGAGCCCGACCCGGTCGCCACGCCTGAGATCGGCGAGTTGCAGCGGCTGGCGGTCGAACTCGGCGTGGCGGACCGCGTCTGCTTCGCAGGCAAGCGGCTGCCGCTTGTGCTGCGCGACTTCTACAGCGCCGGCGACTCGAACTGGCGACAGGCCGGTTCGGCCTCGATGACGCCGCTTGTGCTGCGCGACTTCTACAGCGCCGGCGACGTTGCGGTGACGACGCCCTGGTACGAGCCCTTCGGCCTTACACCCCTGGAGGCGATGGCCTGCGGTCGGCCCGTGATCGGCTCGGCGGTTGGGGGGATCACCTTCACCGTCGAGGATGGCGTGACCGGTTTTCACGTGCCTCCCCGCACTCCTGAGGTGCTCGCCGATCGCCTGCACGAACTCCTCACCCAGCCGGAGCTGCGTGCGGAGATGGGGCGGGCCGCCCGGGCGCGGGTGGAGCGCAAGTTCACCTGGCCGATGGTCGCGCAGCACACAGCCATGCTCTACGAGGCGCTTCTGGCGTCCAATGGCCCTTCAGCCACTGCGACGGCCGGCCGAGTCCGGCGTCTCCCGGTGGTGCCGAGGAAGCGTGTGTCCATTGTCCGCCCGCGAACCGCTGATAGCTGAAGATGCCACGTCCTTCAGGGGGTGTGACACCTGGAAGGGAGAACCGTCTGTGGCGCTGGTTGATGTCCTCATTCCAACCTGTGATCGCAAAACCGGCCTGGCCGTTGTGCTGACGAGCCTGCTCGGCCAGACCTTCAAGGATTTCGACGTGATCATCTCCGATCAGACCGAGGGCGAGGCGGCCTCCTTCGAGAGCCTCGAGACCCAGACGCTCATCCGGGCTCTGGAGTGGCACGGCCACCGCGTGACCGTGCATCGGCACCTGCCGCGGCGAGGCATGGCCGAACAACGGCAGTTTCTCCTCGAGCAGAGCCGGGCATCCTACGTTCACTACCTCGACGACGACGTTCTGCTCGATCCGCCGGTGATGGAGCGGATGCTCGCGGTGCTTCGGGTCGAGGGATGCGGCTTCGTGGGATGCGCGGCGACGGGTCTCGAGTATCTGGGCGACGTTCGGCCCCACCAGCAGCACATCGAGCTGTGGGAAGGACCGGTGCGACCAGAGCTATTCGAGCCGGACACTGTCCCATGGGAGCGCCACATGATCAACAACGCCGCGAACCCGCTCCACCTCGAGCAACGGCTGGCTCCAAACGGCCGGGCGGTGCGTTACAAAGTCGCCTGGGTCGGGGGGGCCAATGTCCTCTATGATCGCGCCAAACTGCTCAGTGTCGGCGGCTTTTCCTGGTGGCGCCGCCTGCCGTGCGAGCATGCCGGGGAAGAGGTTGTTGTCCAATTTCTGCTCATCCGCAAGTACGGTGGCTGCGGCATTCTTCCGAGCGGTACCTACCACCTCGGCCTGCGGACCCAGGTCGAGGACCGAAGGCGCAACGCCACCGAGTTATTTGGCGAGCTGATCCGGGAATTCAACGTCCATCCCGGTGAGCCGGTCGAGCCACTTGCAACGGCGCCGGCTCTTGCCGGGAGGTGAGATCGGAGATGAACGGCCACTATCCAGTCCGACCGGGCCGGCCGGGAATCCCGATCTCTCGGCTCGAATCGCTCGTCTTCAAGGAGGAGATCCGCGGCTATGAACACAGATCTGAAAGGGAAAGTCGTACTCATCACCGGCGCCGGGAGCGGGCTGGGTGAGGCGACGGCGAGGGCCTTTGCGCGGGCGGGCTCAAAGGTTGCCTGCGTCGATATCAACGGGGAGGCCGCCGAGCGCGTCGGCCGCGCGCTCGACGCCGAGAGCATGGTGCTGCGGTGTGATGTGAGCGAGGCCGAGAGCGTCTTCCAAACCGTCGGCGCGGTTGTCGAGCGGTTCGGACGATTAGATGTCGTGGTCAACAGCGCGGCCATTGACCACACGGTCTCCGTCGAGGAGATGGCGATCGAGCAGTGGGACCAGGTGATTGCCGTCAATCTGCGCGGGCCCTTCCTGGTCGCCAAGGCCGTGCTGCCGGCCATGAAGCGCCAGCGCTCGGGCCACATCGTCAACATCGCTTCGACGGCCGCGACACGGGCCTGGGCCAACGCCGCGGCCTACCATGCCTCGAAGTGGGGGCTGGTCGGGTTCAGCCGTGGCCTCGGGGTCGAAGGTCGCCCCTACGGCATTCGGGTCACGACAATCATTCCCGGCGGCATGCGGACCCACTTTTTCGATCGCTTCCGGGAGCAAGACATTCCGATGCCGGACGAGCGCAACTTACAGGACCCAGCCAACGTGGCCCAGGCAATTCTCTTCGCTGCGCAGATGCCGCCCGAGTCGGTGGTCCAGGAGGTGATTGTCACACCGCTGACCGAGACGAGTTGGCCGTGAGATGTGACACGTGAAGCGTGATGGAGAAGACAGGTTGCTTAGTCAATGGCGGAAAGTTTCTGCGACATTTCAATCGATAGGGTGGGGCGGAGCTGTATCTGACGGGTAGGTGATCGGTGAATCGATATGGATTGGAGGAAGAAATGCTGATTGCGCGCGCCCCGGTACGGATTAGCTTCGGGGGCGGTGGAACCGACCTCGCAGCCTACTATACTCGCTTCGGCGGGTTCGTCGTCAGCGCGGCGATCACCCGCTACTGCTACGTTGTCGCCCGGACACCGGCGGACCGTCGTCTCCGGATCTACTCGGCCGACTACCAGATCACGGAAACCTTCCGCTGCGGCGAGCCGCCGGTGGTGGAGGAGCCCTTGATCTTGCCCAAGGCGGCGATCGAGCGGTTTCTGGATCGTGGGTTGCGCGAGACCGGGATCGATTTGTTCCTGGCTGCGGAGGTTCCGCCGGGGACCGGGTTGGGCTCGTCGAGCGCGATGGCCATCAGCCTGATTCGGGCTCTTGCTGCCTCTGTAGGAATGGGGCTCACCGCGACCGAAGCAGCCGGGCTGGCCTGCTGGTTGGAGATCGAGCGGCTTGGAATGCCTATCGGCAAGCAGGATCAATACGCCAGCGCCTTTGGTGGGCTCAACACGATCGAGTTCACAGCCGATGGCGTGAGTGTCAGGCCGCTGAGGGCACCGGCTGACGTCGTCGCGGCCCTCAGTGCTCGTCTGCTCCTGTTCTCGACGGGGAAGAGCCGCGATTCGGCCGGGATCCTTCGCCAACAGCGGGCGGACACCGGGTCGAAGCCGGCAGTCATCGAGTCGCTGCACCGGATCAAGGCGCTTGCCGAGGAGATGTGTGAGGCCCTGATGGCTGCGGACCTGGACGGGTTCGGAGGGTTGCTCGACCGCGCCTGGTGGCACAAAAAGCAGTTGTCGGGGAAGATCTCCTCGGCCACCATCGACCAGTGGTACGAGGCGGCGAGGGAGGCCGGGGCGCTCGGCGGCAAGATCGCTGGCGCCGGGGGAGGCGGCTTTCTCCTGCTCTACTGCCCCCCGCGCCGACAGAAGGCGGTGCGGGCCGCGATGGCCCAGTTCGGTCTGCGCGAGTTGGCCTTTGGTTTCGACTTCGCGGGCGCCCAGGTATTGGCCGCCGGCGATGCCAGCCGCTTCAATGGCCGGGTTCCGGTGAGAGTGGTTGGAACGGAGCGCCGCTCGACCGCGTACGAGCGAGCGGGTTCTTTTATCGAATGCGAGCAAGAAAAGGGTGGGACTAATGCGAGACGACATCGAACTGTACTGGCGCGAACTGGTTGATGTGACCCGGACCATGCCCTTCGCCGCGCTCGCGAGGATGGCCGAGTTGCTGCTCGAGTGCCACGGGCGCAGCGGGACCATTTTCATACTGGGCAACGGCGGCAGCGCCGCGACGGCCTCGCACTTCGCCTGCGACCTGGCCAAAGGCACGCAGACAGAGGGCATTCCGGCCTTCCGGGTGGTTCCATTGACCGATAATGTTCCCTTGCTCACGGCCTGGGCGAACGATACGAGCTACGACCGCGTCTTCGCCGAACAGTTGGCGGCGCTGATCCGGCCCGGCGACGTGGTCGTCGCGATCAGCACGAGCGGTGACTCGCCGAACGTCCTCGAGGCAACCAGGCTGGCACGGAAGGTCGGGGCGACGACAGTTGCCCTGACCGGGCAAAGCGGCGGCCGGTTGCGCCGCCTGGCCGACCTGACCATCCGAGTTCCAGCCGGCCCGATCGAGCAGGTCGAGGACGCCCACCTCGTCATCGCCCACAGCCTGTGCGTGGCTCTTCGCCAGCGGATGCGCGCCGAGGCGAGGCCCCTGGCAGGCGAGCGGCCGGCGCTTCAGGAGGCGGTGGATGCATCAGTCGCGCTGGAGATCGGAGGGTAGTGCGACCAGGTCACCCACCGTGGGGAGAATGCGCGGTGGCGTTATGCCTGGACCCATTTTCCCGGGTGGGCTATCTGGAAGCGGGATGCTCGTCGTCCCGGCTGGCGGCGAAGCAAGCCCGGCTGACCGCCAGGTAGACGGTCGGGCGAGCGAATCGAGGAATGCGAGAAGCGACGGCAGGGGAAAACAGTGGGCGCCGGAGAATCCGGCGCCCGGTTTGTGCCTGGGTTCTGAACAGGTCAAAGGCGAGATGCTGAGCGAGCCGGCTCAATCGTGCTCGCGTTCCGGGCTATCAAACATGAAGAAGTTGCTCTGGTTGCCGTTGCTCAGATGCTCCTGGTAGAGGAAGACGAGTTGCCGCTCGTCGAAGATCTTGAACCATTCGTCCCAGCTAATCTCTTTGAGATCCTTGCCGCCGTAGCCGGGGAAGTCGAATCGCAGGACCCTGGGGCGTCCGTTATGCTCGGTGCCCGGCACTGTCGCCGGCTTGCCATCGCGCTCCTCGGCCCAGTGCTTGATGACCTCGTGGCTGCGGGCCGCCAATGTCTGGCCGGGGTGGTCCTCGTGCTCGTCCAACGAATGGATCCACATGGCACGCCTGGTCGTATCCGAGAGCATATCTTCGTGCTCGGCGATGAAGCGCGCCTCTTCAGGCGTCACATTCTTCGCCTTCACCTCAGGCGTCTTCTCTTTGCTTTTGCCCGCCATTTGTTTCCCTCACTTTGTTTCTTGATGGTAAAGCGCGACGGAGAGCCAGGTGCTCCCTGCATCGCAATGGCGTTGTGCCATTCGACGTCCGACCGCACCATCGCGCTCGATCATTCGAGTGCCTATCGCGGGAGCCCTCCGAAGGCTATTCGGTCAGGCGCACTGGCCCAGCGCCGACCGGCCGGACCAATACACTGCTGGCCAATGACTAAAACAGCATATTACGTGCCGCCAACCGGGGGCGGCTGGAGGGCGGAAACTCTCCGGGGGTTGTCACCTCCCAATTCCAACATTCGGACGGTAGAAAGGCGGCAAGATTTATGCCAGGCCGGGCGAGGGCACTTCGACGTGGTATGAAACCTGCTTATAGGCCAGATCGAGAATTCGAACAGCGCGCAGTCGCCTGTTGGCTCCCGATTCGGGCTGACAGGCAAGTACCAGAGTGGTAGCTTGTGAGCCCGCAACCAACACCTACCCCGCTTGTCACTGTCATCCTCCCAACCCACAATCGCGCGGAACTGCTGAGGCGTGCAATCGCTTCGGTGACTGCGCAGACTTACCCCCACTGGGAACTCATCGTTGTGGACGACGCCTCGACCGACTCCACCGCGGAGGTGGTTCAGTCGTTCGGCAACGCGCGGGTCTACAGGGTGCGCCTGCCGTTCAACTGCGGCCACCCCTCCCGGCCGCGCAACGTTGGCTGGCTTCTCGCCCGTGGTACCTACATCGCCTACATCGACGACGACAATGCCTGGCGGCCACACCACCTGGAGCGGCTCGTCGCCGCCGCCGAGGCCCATCCCGAGGCCGCCGGGGCCTACGGAGGTCGCTGCCACCACGCCCCGGACGGCAGCGTGGAAGACATTGTCGATCCCGATCACGGCATCGATACCGGCGACGGCCTCCACCGCCGCGATCTGATCCAGCTCATGCCGGAGATGTGGACGGAGACCAACTTTACGAACGAAGATCAGGAATTCTGGGCCCGCTTGCAGGAGCGCCACCCTGTCGGGTTGGTATGGGTCCCTGAGATCCTGTCCGACTACTACATTCACGCAGGCAACCGCTACTTCAACCACTGGCTGAATGTCCGCCGCCACGATCAGGGCTACTTCAGTCGCAATGCCTCCTGGCTCGATGATTCGGCGCGATGGGGCGCCTACGTGGATTGGGTCACCAGGCTCGAGCCTGCCCGCGTCCTGGACGTGGGCTGCGGTCGCGGGTGGGCCGTGCGGGCGCTGCGCGAACGGGGCATTTCGGCCTGGGGGATCGATTCCTCGCCGAGCCTGGCAGCGCTCACGGTGATCCCTGGCGCTTTCATTCGTGCTACCGCCGACCGCCTGCCGTTCGCCAATGGGATGTTCGACGTCGTGCTGTGTACCGATGTCCTGGCGCACATCCCCGACCGCTTCGTCGCGCGCACCCTACGCGACCTGGTGCGTGT
>DOUV01000838.1 GCA_003520455.1 Chloroflexota bacterium
TTTGGCGTGGGACGAGCTCCCGCCGCTGCAGCTGATCTCGTCCGACCTGGATGAGGACCCCACCGAGGACCCCGACGATGAAGGCCTGGAGCTGATACTCGAGGCCCATCGACGGGCTGACGCCGATAAAGGGCGCCGCAGCGACGCCGCCCAGCGCGGCCAGGGCGGCGCCAAAGGCGAAGACACCCGTGAAGACCGCGCTCACGTTGATTCCCAATGCCTCGACCATCTGGCGGTCCTGCACCCCGGCCCGAATGATCATTCCAATCCGGGACCGTTGCAGCAGCAGCCCGACGCCGACGAGCAAGAGCAGCCCCAGCCCAATGATGAACAGCCGGTAGGTGGCGAAGGCCCGTCCAAGAATGTCGATGGAGGCGCAATGCTCGCTGAGCCAGACAGCAAGGCTCTCCGCGCGGCAGCGGCCATCGAAGAACTCGGGGCGGCCCATGGGAAAGCCCGTCGGCCCCCAAATACTCTTGACCAGTTCATCGCCGACGAAGACCAGACCGAGGGTCATCAGCACCTGGTAGAGCGGGCGGCTGTAGAGGGGGCGAATCAACCCCCACTCCATCGCTGCGCCCAGCAGCGCACCACTCGACGCACCGGCCAACAGAGCGAGCAGAAAGCGCAGGTTCGTACTGCTCGCGCCAACCCAGGCCGCCAGCGGCGGACGCAGGGCTCCGAGGAGCAAGGCAGCGGCCAAGGCCCCACCGGCGGCGGCCAGAATGCGCAGCCGTGCGGCAGGCACCACTTCCTGGTCCGTCCGAGCATCTGCCAACGCGCCGCCGAGGAGGATGGCGGCGGCGGCCGTGATGACGAGCGCCATCGGCGGCGGTAATGTTCCCAGCCCAAGGCGACCGGTGCCGAAAAAGATCACCCAGAGAACCGCCAGGCTGGTGATCAGCAGGAGCCACCTCACCCAGCGCCCGCGGGCGTGCCAGCGCACCAGGCTCGGGCCGGTCAGTGGCATGAGCAGCAATCCACTCCCCAGAGCCAGCACGATCGGAACCCAGCCGAAGAAGCGGCCCGGCTCGGTGAAGAAAGTGTAACCTACGTACGCCCCGATCATGAAAATGGTACCGTGGGCGAAGTTGAGGACATCCATCAGGCCGAAGATCAGGGAGAGCCCGGCCGCCACAAGGAAGTAGAGTGCGCCGAGGGTCAGGCCGGAGAGCATGATGGAAACCCACACTTTGGGCTTCATCCGCGTTACGACCACGCCGAAGAGAAGCAGTATGATACCAATCGTTGCCACCAGGGCCTGATTGCGGCGCAGAGCCGTTCCCATGGTCGTGTCTCCCTATTTCAAGAGGGGCGCACGGCCGTGCGCCCTTACGCCTTCCTCACCCGGCGCCGAGGTAACGCTTGATGGTGGCCTGATCGTGAATGAGATCCGCCATCAAGCCGTGCTGGACTGATGTGCCGTCATCGATGATGGTGTAGCGATCAGCCAGTTTGCTGGCCATGAGAAAGTTCTGTTCGACGAGCAGGATCGTCGTGGTCGCTGCGAGTTCGCGGATCGCTTGCATCATCTGCTCGATGATCACCGGCGCCAGGCCCTCGCTGGGCTCGTCGATCAACAGCAGGCGATTGTCGGGGACCAGGGCTCGAGCCACGGCGAGCATCTGCTGCTGCCCTCCGGAGAGCGCGGTTCCTGGCAACTTGATCAGCCGCTTCAAGTCCGGGAAGAGGCGGAAGATGAAATCTGCCTTGCGCTCGAGGTCGCCTTTCCGGCGCTCGGCAATCTTCAGATTTTCTGCTACCGAGAGGTCGCGGAAGATCGCGCGGTACTCTGGCACGTAGCCGATGCCCTGGGACGTGATCTGATAGGTGCGCAGCCCGTTCAACCGCCGGCCATTGAAGAGGATGTCACCCCGAATGGGCGGTGTCATGCCCAGGATGCTCTTCAGCGTCGTGGTTTTGCCGGCCCCATTGCGCCCCAGAAGGACCGTGATGCTCCCGGCCGGCACCTGGACCGAAACCCCCTCAAGGATGTGGTACTGGCCGATGAACGTGTGAATGTCCTCCACAGCGAGGAGCGGGGTGCTGCCATTCCCATTCGTGGTCGCCATTTTGCTGCCCTCTGATTCGGAATGCGGGATGCGTGCATTCGCAGATCACGTATCAGACTTCCCGCATCACGTTCCGTATCTCCTCCTGGTACAAACCGCCCAGGTACGCAACCTGAACCGTCTCGTTGGCGGCGATCTCGGCCGCTGTCCCCTCAGCGATAACCTGACCCTGGTGCATCACCGTGATGCGGTCCGAGACGTTCATCACCACGTTCATGTTGTGCTCGACGAGCATGATGGTCTTGCCGGCGTCACGGCGAACACCCTGGATGATGGCGAGGAGCTCCGAGACCTGCTCGGAGGCCATGCCGGCGGTCGGCTCGTCCAGGAGGAGAAGTTCAGGATCGGGAGCGAGAAGGATGGCGAGCTCGAGCTTGCGTTTGTCGCCGTGGGGGAGGGCGTTCGCCGGCACGTACTCTTTGCCGGCAAGGCCAACAGCAGCAATCGCACGCTCGGCGCGCTCGATATAGGCAGGAAAGGCTGTGAACTGTTCCAGGATGCGGAAATTGTCGTGCCCGCGCGCCTGAGCGGCGAGACGCACGTTCTCCAGGACGGTGAGTTGCGGGAAGAGGTTGGTGATCTGGAACGAGCGCCCGATGCCGAGGTGGGCGATGCGATGCAGCGGCAGCCTGGTGATATCGCGCTCCTTGAAAGAAATCCGCCCACTATCCGCGCGCAAGACACCACTGAGCAGGTTGAAAAAGGTAGTCTTGCCAGCGCCGTTCGGCCCGATGACACTGTGTAGACTTCCCGGCGCAACGCTGACAGTGACACCATCAACAGCGCACAGCCCTCCGAAGTATTTCGAAACATTTTCGGCGTGCAGGATGGCCTCAGCCATGCCGCCTCCCTTCGTTTACTCTGCTACCTCTCCAGAGTGGGGGCTGTGATGCGTGAGGCGTCCATTCGTGGATGACGCCTCACGCATCACAGCATCGGGTTTCGATGAGGGACGAGATTGGGGTGGATTTCACCCCAACCTCCCGACCGACTACTGCTCGTTCATCTTGCAGCGATCCTCGGGCGCTGCACAAGGTGGCGCCACTTCTTCAGGCCCGAATTCCTGGATCAGCTTCAGGAACTTGTAATCCGGGTCGGTCACGTTATCGAGACGGACCAGATACATCGGCTGGAGCGCGACGTGGTCACCCTTACGAATGATATAGTGTCCCTTGGCGGCGTCGAACTCCAGACCCTCAAACGCCGGGATCAGCTTCTGGGCACTGGCATCGCAGCCGGTCTTCTTGAGGCCCTCCATCAACATGATGGCGGCGGCGAAGCCGTCGGCTGTGAAAAGGTCGGGTGGCTCGTTGTACTCGGCCTTGTGCTGCTCAACCAGCCAGTCGTTGATTGAATTGTGGGGCAGGGTGTAGTGATAGACGTTCACGCCCACGGAGCCGATGGCGTCAGCGTAGCCCTTGGCCAGCGTCTGATTGTCGCCGATACCGGTGGCAACCGTCATTTCGTCGAAGATCCCAAGTTCCTGCATCTGTTGGAAGAGCGGGACGAAGCCGGCCCCGGCCCAGGTCACAATCAGCACCTTGGCGCCGCTATCGAGCACCTGCTGCAAGTAGGGGGTAAAATCGGAAGTCTCCTGTGGGATGAAGATGTCGTCAGCGGCGAACTCCCCGCCGTTGGCCCCCACGACGGAGCGGAAGGCCGCAGCCGAGCCTTGACCGAAGGCGTAGTCGGGTGCGATTTGGACGAAGGGTCCCTTGTACTGCTGGACCAGCGCGGCACCCATCGTCAGCGCGTCCATGACACTGGTGCGGCTGGTGCGGAAGGTATACTCGTTGAAGTTCTTGCCGGTGATATCGGGGCTTGCGGCCGGCGCGGCGATCAGGACGATCTTGTTCTCAGCGGCGACATTTTGCACTGCCAGGGTCGCGCCAGAGCTGACGGTTCCGACCAGAACATCGGCCCCCTCCGACTCGATCAGTTCGCGCGCCTGCTTGACGGCAGTGTCGGGATCCGAGGCGTTGTCCTTGGTCACGACATCGATCTTACAGGCACCCAGACCGAGTTTCTCATCGGCATACTTCAAGCCCATCGCAAAACCGCGCTCAAGCAGTGGACCGTAGACGGCCAGTGATCCTGAGTCGTCGGTCATCAGGCCGACGGTGATCTCGCCAGCGGCTATCTCGCCAGGGGCTATCTCGCCGCTCATCGCCTCGGTAGTCGGCTCGGCTGTCGCCTCGGGCGCCGGGGTTGGCTCAGGAGCGGTGGTTGCGGTGGGTTCTGGGGCCTTCGTCGGCTCAGGAGCGGCCGTCGGAACTGCGGCAGGCGGTTCGGTCGGCGCTGCGGCTGGGGT
>DOUV01000519.1 GCA_003520455.1 Chloroflexota bacterium
ACCCCGATTCGCCCCTCGCCTTCTCGATGGAGGGATTCCAGGGGGAGCCGCCGCCGGCTGTGATCCCGCGTTTCTGGGCCCCCGGGTGGAACTCCATCCAGGCGCTGAACAAGTTCCAAAGCGAGGTTGGCGGGCCGTTGCGCGGCGGCCCGGCCGGCCGGCGTCTGATCGAGCCGGCCCAGGTCGACAAGGCCGCCTACTTCCAACAGGTGCCGGCCGCCTTCAAGCGGCGGACGGATGAATGGCTGATCATCCCGGTGTACCACATCTTCGGATCGGAAGAGTTAAGCCTGTTGACGCCCGGCGTCGCCGAACGGGCACCTCAACCCTATCTGGGGCTGAATCCGGAAGACGCGCAGGGGCTTCAGGTCGATGAGGGTGAAGAGATCGAACTGGCTTTCGCCGGCCGGGTGTACCGCCTTCCCGTCAAATTCGGGGGGANNATTCCCGGCCGGCGTTGCCGGATTGCCTGCCGGTCTGCCGGGATTGGAGGGGGTCGTGTTGCCGGCGTGGGGTTCACTGAGAGCGGTGAAGAAGGGGTAATTTGAACGAAACAGTGCGATCACTCATCATCGTCGTCGGGGTTCTGGTCGTCATGTTGTCGATTGCGGCCGGACTCATCTGGCTGGAACGCCGGCTGCTGGCACTGTGGCAGGACCGCTACGGACCCAATCGCGTCGGTCCGTTCGGCGTGCTGCAGCCGCTCGCCGACATGATCAAGATCTTCGCGAAGGAGGATTGGGTTCCGCCCTTCGCCGACAAACCGGTCTTTGTGCTGGCACCGGCGATCATTGTCGTGACGGTGTTGATGGGCTTTGCCATCATTCCGTTTGCGCCCGGCATCCAGGTGGTTGACCTGAATATCGGGCTGCTCTTCTTCCTGGGAATGTCGTCTCTGGGCGTCTACAGCGTCGTCCTGGCCGGGTGGGCCTCGAACAACAAGTACTCGCTGCTGGGCGGGCTGCGAGCGTCGGCGCAAATGTTGAGCTACGAAGTGTTCATGGGCCTGTCGCTGATGGGCGTGGTCATGATCGCCGGCTCGTTCAGCCTTCGTGATATCGTCGAAGCACAGCGGCGGATCTGGTTTTGTATCCCTCAGATTCTCGGCCTGGTGATCTTCCTGGTTGCGGGCGTCGCCGAGACCCGCCGGTTGCCGTTCGACCTTCCGGAGGCCGAAAGCGAATTGGTGGCGGGTTTTCATTCCGAATATTCCGGGATGAAATTCGGCATGTTTTTCGTCGGGGAGTATTTGGGCATCACGCTGATCTCGGCCGTGATCGTGACACTGTTCTTCGGCGGATGGTTGGGCCCGGTGCTCCCACCGATTGTCTGGTTCGCACTCAAAACCTTCGTCCTCATCGGTTTCTTTATCCTGCTCCGGGGATCGCTGCCGCGGCCACGATTCGATCAACTCATGTCGTATGGCTGGAAGGTGATGTTACCGCTGGCATTACTGAATCTGGCCGTAACAGGCGGTGTGTTGCTGGCATTGAGCTAGAAGGAAGCAACGATGGTCAGTGTGCTCCAAAGTATGTGGGAAGTCTTCTTACACGCCTTTCGGCCGCGCGTGACAATTCAATATCCTGACGAGAAGCCGTACCTGCCGCCAAGGTACAGAGGACGCATCATCCTCTCGCGCGATCCCGACGGCGGCGAACGCTGTGTGGCCTGTTATCTGTGTGCTGTGGCCTGTCCGGTCGATTGTATCTCGCTCCAGGCGACGGAGGACGAGAGCGGCCGGCGCTATCCGGAGTTCTTCCGGATTAACTTCTCGCGATGTATTTTCTGTGGCTACTGCGAGGAGGCCTGCCCGACGTATGCAATCCAGCTCACTCCGGACTTCGAGATGAGCGAGTACAAACGCTCGAATCTAGTCTACGAGAAGGAAGACCTGCTGATTGACGGCCCGGGGAAATATCCCGGCTATAACTTTTACCGGATTGCCGGACTCGCGATCGGCGGGAAAGGAAAAGGCGAGGCTGAGAACGAAGAGCCGCCGGTGGACGTGCGCAGCCTGATGCCATAGCCGGCCGGGAGCGAAGGCATGATGTCGAGTCACGCCACCACCCTGACCAATACGCTTGAGAGTTCCCCATGAATGTTGTGTTCTATCTCTCTGCAGCCATAGCAATCATATCCACCGCTCTGGTGATCACCCGGCTGAATGCGGTCCACGCGCTCCTGTACTTGATCGTGTCGCTCCTGTCCGTGGCACTGATCTCTTACACTCTGGGTGCGCCCTTCGTCGCCGCCCTGGAGGTCATCATCTACGCCGGCGCCATTATGGTGCTCTTCGTCTTCGTGATCATGATGCTCAACCTGGGGCCTCAGGCCACGGAGCAGGAACGCCGCTGGCTGAGTCCCACAATGTGGGGAGGACCGGGGATTCTGGCCATCATCCTGATCGCCGAGCTGATCTACGTGTTGGCCAGCCATGGGGGCCAACCGCCCGGTGGCAGCGTTGTGGAACCGAAACAGGTCGGGATTGCTCTCTTTGGCCCGTATCTGCTCGGGGTTGAATTGGCGTCCATCCTGCTGCTGGCCGGCCTCGTGGGGGCCTACCACCTCGGGCGGCGATCTGAACCATGGGAAGTGGAGGCCGGTCACATCTCGGCAACCGGGCCTGTCGAAGGTCCTATCCGTGAGACAGGGCCGGCTGAAGCCCCCGTTGTGCCCGAAGAGGTGACTCGCGCCGAAGTCGGCTGAGCGGCGGACAGGCGAGCAACTGATCTTACGGGCAGGTTGTTCTCAGGGGAGAATGCGAATGGCCTCGGTTCCTATGGAATATGGACTACTTGTCGCGGGGATTCTCTTCGTCTTGGGGCTGGTTGGGGTCCTCGTACGGCGCAATATCATCTTTATCCTGCTTTCCATCGAAATCATGTTGAATGCTGCCGGACTGGCCTTTGTCGCCGCCGGCGCGCGCTGGGGCCAGGCCGACGGCCAGGTCATGTTCATCTTCATCCTGACGATGGCCGCGGCAGAGGTATCGGTCGGTCTGGCACTGGTCCTTCGACTCTACCAGCACTTGAAGACGCTGGATACGGACGCTGCCAGTACCATGCGAGGTTGACGTGCTCGGACTCCTGTGGCTCATTCCCATCTTGCCGTTCGCCGGCTTCGCCATGCTGGCACTTATCGGCGGCCGCTTCTCGCGCACCAGGGTGGCGATCATCGGAGCCGGCTCGATCGGTCTGGCAGCGCTTCTCACGATTGTGGTCGGCGCCAGCTTCATCAGTTCCCCCCCGCCCGGGCACACCTACACGCAGACCCTCTGGACATGGATGCAGGTGGACGGCTTCAGCCCGGCGATCGCCTTCTCCCTGGACGCCCTCTCACTGATCATGACGTTGGTCGTCACGTTCGTTGGGTTTCTCATCCACCTGTATTCGGCCGAGTTCATGATCGATGAGGAGGGGTACAGTCGCTTCTTCGCCTACATGAATCTGTTCGTCGGCTCGATGCTGACGTTAGTGTTGGCTGACAATCTGCTGCTGCTCTACCTGGGCTGGGAGGGTGTGGGCCTCTGCAGCTACTTCCTGATCGGCTTTTGGTATAAAGATCCGGCCAACGGGCGGGCGGCCCGCAAAGCGTTCGTCGTCACCCGCGTCGGCGACGCGGCGATGGCGATCGGCTTGTTCCTACTCTTCACCAGTCTGGGCACGCTCCAGATCCAGGAACTGATGCAACGGGCCGCGCAGCAGTGGGCGGTGGGATCGACTCTCGCGGTCGCCGCCGCGGCGCTCCTCCTGGGCGGTGCGGTGGGCAAATCGGCCCAATTCCCGCTGCAGACCTGGCTACCCGATGCCATGGCCGGCCCGACGCCGGTGAGCGCACTCATCCACGCGGCGACTATGGTGACCGCCGGGGTGTACCTCATCGCCCGCACCCACGTGCTGTTTGCCCTGGCGCCGGCGGTGTTGTCGGCGGTGGCGATTATCGGTGCGTTCACCTTGCTCCTCGCGGGGTTCAGCGCTCTGACCCAGTCGGACATCAAGCGCGTTCTGGCCTATTCCACCATCAGCCAGATCGGCTATATGTTCCTCGCCTTGGGCGTCGGGGCCTGGTCGGCGGCTATTTTCCACTTTATGACCCACGCCTTCTTCAAGGCGCTGCTCTTCCTGGGTGCGGGGGCCGTGAGCCTGGCGATGCACCACGACTATAACATGTTCAGGCTGGGCACCCTGCGGCTGCGCCGGGAGATGCCGGTGACGTTCTGGACCTTTCTCATCGGTTCGGCCTCGCTCGCGGCGCTGCCCCTCGTCACGGCCGGCTTCTACAGTAAGGATCTGATCCTCTGGGAGGCGTGGGCATCCCCACTGGGCGGGCCGCTGCTCTGGTTGGCCGGCATCGGCGGCGCCTTCTTGACCGCGATCTACACCTTCCGAATGGTCTTCCTGACCTTCTTTGGCGAGGCGAAGCAGGAGGTCACGCATCGGCCGGGCCGGCTGATCCTGGTGCCGCTTGTCGTCTTGGCCATCCTCTCGATCGTGGGCGGCTTCGTCGAGTTACCCGCACCGCTGGGGAATCGGCCGTTCTTCTCCGATTTCTTGCACGCAGCGCTGCCGCCGGCACCGGAGAGTGTGCGGGGCAGCGGGGGGACCGAGGCGCTGTTCGAGCTCATCGCCGGCGTGGTTACACTGGTAGGGATCTCCCTGGCCTATCTCTTCTACGTGCAGCGTCGCCAGCTGCCGGCGCGCGTGGTCGAGACGCCGTTGGGCGCGGCCTTGCATCGCTTCTGGTTCGCCGGCTGGGGCTTCGACTGGCTGTACGCCACATTCATCGTCCGGCCGTACGTGTGGCTTGCCCACGCCGACAAGAACGACGTCTTCGATCTCATCTATCAGGGAATCGCCCGGCTCAGCGAAGCCTTCTACCGCATCCTCAGCCAGACAGAGACCGGGCGGGTGCGCTGGTACGCAACCGGCATCGCTATCGGCGCGGTGATTATTGTAGCAATCGCGGTGATCCTATGATCCTCTTCTGGCTGATCGTCTCGCTGCTGATCGGTGGCCTGGTGGCCTGGCTGGCCGGTCGTTGGAGTCCCATCTGGCCGCGCTGGATCTCATTGTTCACGCTGAGCCTCCACCTGATCGCACTGCTGGTACTTTGGGTGCAATACCTCGGCCAGGGTGGACTGTCCGGCCAGGGGCCGTGGCTGATTCAGCTCGATCTGCCCTGGATCCCTCAATGGGGTATCAGCTTCCATCTCGCTCTGGACGGCCTGAGTCTTCTGCTGATCTTGCTGACCAATTTCCTGGGGATCATGGCCGTCGCCGCCTCATGGGCCGGGATCCAGGATCGGGTCGGCTTTTTTCACTTTAACCTGTTGTGGATCCTGGCCGCAATCGTCGGGGTATTCCTGGCCATGGATCTGTTCCTCTTCTACTTCTTCTGGGAGATGATGCTGGTACCACTCTACTTCCTCATCGGCATCTGGGGCCACGAGAACCGCGTCTATGCGACGCTCAAATTCTTCATCTTCACTCAGTCCAGCAGCCTGTTGATGCTCCTGGCGATTCTCGGGCTGTACTTCGTCCACGGCAGCGGCACGGGCGTGTACACCTTTAACTACTTCCAGTTGTTGGATACGTCGATGGCCCCCTCGCTCGCCCTGTGGCTGATGTTGGGGTTCTTCGTCGCCTTTGCCGTCAAGCTCCCGGTGGTCCCGCTGCACACCTGGTTGCCCGACGCTCACACGGAAGCCCCCACAGCAGGGAGCGTGGATCTTGCCGGTCTGGTGTTGAAAGTCGGCGCCTACGGCTTCCTGCGCTTTGTGATCCCGCTCTTTCCCAAGATCGCCCTCAGTTTCGCGCCTGTCGCGATGGCCCTGGGCGTCATTGGCATCATTTACGGTGCCCTCGTGGCTTTTAGCCAGACCGACCTCAAGCGACTCGTGGCCTACACGAGCATCAGCCACATGGGCTTTGTGCTGCTCGGCATCTTCGCCTGGAACCAGCTTGCCCTGCAGGGCGCGGTGATCGTCATGCTCGCCCACGGTATCAGCACGGGGGCTCTGTTTATCTGGGTGGGCGACCTCCAGGACCGCATGCACACCCGCGACATCAACCGCATGGGCGGTCTCTGGGCAACGGCCCCGCGCATCGGTGGGGAAGGACTGCTGTTCGCACTCGCATCGCTCGGCCTGCCCGGTCTGGGGAACTTCGTTGGCGAGTTTTTGGTGCTCCTGGGAACCTACCAGGTCAACGTACCGATGGCGGTCCTGGCGACGCTCGGTTTCATTGTCTCGACCGTCTATTCGCTGTGGATGATCCAACGCACCTTCTTCGGGCCAAATGAAGAGGGCTGGGCACTCCCCGATTCCACCGGCCGCGAGATGGCAATCATGGCCGCCATGATTGCCACCACCCTCTGGTTGGGCCTATACCCACAGCCGGTGCTCACCACGGCCCGCCGCGCGCTGGAGACCCTGCAGCAGTACGCCGGTGGGTCGCGGCAAGCGGCGAGGCCCGCGCAAGGGAGCGGCGCAGTTCAACCGGGCGACAGCGGAACTGTTCAAGTGAAGCCGTCTCGCGGAGGCTCCTATGACTCTCGCTGATCTGGCCGCGCTACTACCGCTCATTGTGCTCAGCGCAACGGCGGTAGTGGTGATGGTGGTGATTGCCTTTCACCGCAACCACCTCCTGACCGCCGGATTGACCGGTCTCGGCCTGGTCGTGGCCTTGATCACGCTGCCGCTGGCCGCTTCCACGGGCGCCCGCCAGGTCACCGCGCTCCTGATTGTCGATGGGTACGCCCTCTTCTACATGGGCTTGCTCTTCGCGGCGAGTTTCGCCGTCGCGGCGCTCGCGTATGGGTACCTCGAAGGGCAGGGTGGCACCCACGAGGAATTTTACATCCTCCTCCTCCTGGCGACCCTGGGCGCGGCAGTGCTTGTCGCGAGCAGCCACTTTGCCTCCTTCTTTCTGGGGCTGGAAATCCTGAGTGTCTCCCTCTACACCTTGATCGCTTACCCCCGCTGGCGCCGGCAGAGCATCGAGGCCGGTATCAAGTATTTGATTCTGGCTGCCGCGTCGGCCGCATTCCTGCTCTTTGGCATGGCGCTGGTCTACGCCGAGCTCGGGACCATGGAGTTTGCCGGGATCGCATCATTGCGGGCCACGGGAGGTCCTGCGAGCAGTGCCTTGTTGCTCACAGGCCTGGGGATGCTGATCGTAGGAATCGGTTTCAAGTTGGCGGTCGTGCCGTTCCACCTGTGGACACCGGACGTCTACGAAGGTGCCCCGGCACCGGTGACGGCTTTCGTGGCGACGGTTTCCAAAGGCGGCATGTTTGCACTCTTGTTGCGTTTCTTTACTCAAGTCGATATTCGGGCCTACGGCTCACTGTTCCTGGTGTTCGCGCTGATTGCAGTCGTCTCGATGCTGTTCGGCAACCTGCTGGCACTCTTGCAAAGCAACGTCAAGCGCATCCTGGCGTATTCCTCAATCGCGCACCTCGGGTATCTGCTGGTGGCCTTTCTGACCAGCGGTGCCCTGGCTGTCACAGCAGTGACCTTCTACCTGGTGGCCTACTTTGTGACGACTCTGGGTGCGTTCGGCGTTATCAGCGCTCTCTCCGGGCGGGAGCGGGAGGCAGATACCATGGAGGATTACCGGGGTCTCTTCTGGCGCCGCCCCTGGCTCGCGGCCATTCTCGCCACAACGCTGTTTTCCCTGGCGGGGATCCCGCTGACGGCCGGCTTCGTCGGCAAGTTCTACATCCTGGCCGCCGGTGTGGGATCGGCCTTATGGTCGCTGGTGATTATCCTGGTGATCGCCAGTGCGATCGGGCTGTTCTATTACCTGCGAATTATTGTCGTCATGTATCTACCGCCACCGGTGGAGGAGGAAGGACTGGCGGCACCGTCACTGCCACTGGCCTCAAGTCTGGTTTTGGCCGTACTGTTACTCTTCCTCATATGGTTCGGCGTTTACCCAACACCGCTCATCGATTTGATCCAGGCAACTGCCAGGCTGACCTAGAGCGCCGGTCAAGGACTCAGACTTCCGAAGTCTGGGAGGGACCGTGCTGGCCCACAGCACGCTCCGACGACGGTGACAGAGGCGGGCACCGGCTGCGAACCAGACTTCGGAAGTCTGAGTCCTTGACCGGCGCTCTAGACT
>DOUV01000338.1 GCA_003520455.1 Chloroflexota bacterium
GAAACGCCCGGAAACACTGGCCGCTATCGCTGATGCAGACGCCCTCATTATCCGCAGCGCCACCAAAGCCGATGCCGAACTGCTCAATGCCGCCCCTAAACTCAAGGTGATTGCACGCGCCGGGGTGGGCGTGGATAACGTTGACCTGGACACCGCCACACGACATGGTATCGTCGTCATGAACACGCCTGCCGGCAATACAGTTGCCACCGCCGAACATGCTTTCGGGCTGATGCTGGCGCTGGCGCGGCATATCCCGCAGGGGCATATCTCGATGCAGGCGGGCAAGTGGGATCGTAAGTCGTTCATGGGGGAAGAACTGAAAGGGGCGGTTCTCGGTATCGTCGGTTTCGGGCGTATCGGGCGGGCCATTGCCAAACGTGCCCAGGCCTTTGAAATGACCGTCGTCGCCCATGATCCGTATATCGCGCTGGACATCGCCGAGGACTTCGGCGTGGAGCTGGTCAGCCTGGATAACCTGTTCAGTCGTTCCGACTATATCTCGCTGCACAGCCTGATTACCGATGAAACCCGGAATATGATTAATGCCGAAACCATCGCCCAGATGAAGTACGGTGTACGCATCATCAACGCGGCGCGTGGGGCGCTGATTGACGAGGCGGCATTAGCAGCGGCGATTAAAAGCGGCCATGTTGCCGGCGCGGCGCTGGATGTCTACAGCGAAGAACCGCCGCCCGCCGGAAACCCGCTGATTGGCCTGCCGGGGGTGATTCATACCCCGCACCTGGCAGCCAGCACCCGGCAGGCACATCGATGTCGCGCCGGCAGACGCGGGGTGACGACGGGCACGACCAGCGGGCGCGGGCACGCAGACCCTTCAGCGATAGGCAGGCAGCCACTTTCCGTGGGCCGCGATCAGATCATCGACCAGCGCCCAGATCTGATCCAGGCTGAGCTCAGCCGCGGTGTGCGGGTCCAGCATCGCCGCGTGATAGATGTGCTCGCGCGTGCGGGTCAGAGCCGCCTCGACCGTCAGCGCCTGAACGTTGATGTTGGTCTGCATGAGCGCGGCCAGGTGCACGGGCAACGCGCCGACTCTGGTCGGTTGGACCCCGTTCTTGTCCACCAGGCAGGGGACCTCGACGATGCACCCATCCGGCAGGTTGTCGATCAGGCCATGGTTGGGGACGTTGCCGTAGACCACCCGAGGCTGACCCGTCTCCATGCTGTGGATGATGAGGGAGCCGTACTCGCCAGAGTGGCGCCACTTCCGCCCTACCTGGCGCCGGCGTTCTTGTTCCCAGGCTCGTCGCCGCTGCCCGGCATAGGCCGGGTCCTCCTGGGCGAGCCGCCGGAGCCGCTCTTCGACCTTCGCCTCTTCGTAGCGCCGCACTGCCTCCGGATCGGGATCTTCCAGGGCGGCCCGCATCTGCGCCCAATCGGCGATCTGCAACTCACAGCGCTCGATGTACTCGTCAAGCGGGATGTTGAAGCGTTCGATCAGGTCGGGCCGGTCGCGCTTGATGAACCAGGGAACGTATTCGGCGAAGTGTTCGCTGGATTCCGTGACGAAGTATCCCAGGCGCATCAACATCTCGTAGCGGACGAGGTTGGCCCTCGGCACACGCCCCTCGGCGAGAACCCGCCGGATGAGCGGGTACAGGTCCTCGCCATTGCGCTCGAAGCTCAGGTAGAAGGCCATGTGATTGATGCCTGCGCAGAGATAGTTGATCGCTTCGACCGGCACGCCGATATCGAGCGCCAGTTCTCTCGCCGTGCCCTGCACGCTGTGGCACAGGCCCACCGTCTCGATCGTGCTCGCCCGGCTGATCGCCCAACAGTTGATCGCCATGGGATTGACGTAGTTGAGGAAGAGGACATTCGGGCAGAGTTCTTCCATATCGTGACAGATATCCAGGAGGACCGGAATCGTTCGCAACCCGCGCATGATGCCGCCGATACCGAGGGTATCGGCGATGGTCTGGCGCAGGCCGTATTTCTTGGGGACCTCGAAGTCGACGACCGTACCGGGCTTATAGCCGGCCACCTGAATCATACTGATGGCGTAATCCGCGGCGTCGAGGGCCTCACGGCGGTCGGTGGTGGCCTCAACCCGCGGATTCACCCCAAGCTCCCGGGCGAGATTGCGCGCCATAATCTCCGAGGTCGCCAGACGCCGGGGATCGATGTCGAAGAGGGTGATGGTGGACTCGGCCAGTTCCGGAAAGCTGAGAATGTCACCGGCCAGGTTCCGGGCAAAGACCGTGCTGCCCGCGCCGATGAAGGTGATTTTTGGCATGAGTGAACCTTCCAGGTTGTTGGGTTCATCTTCGGTCTCGCAGCCCAGCCGCAAGATCCAGGCCCACAGCGAGAGACGGCAACTATCCGCTCGGAAACCGGTTGCCGGCCAGGAGCAGCAGGATCCTTTCGCCAGTATTCCAGCAGAAGTGGATATCCAGGCAGGTTGCAGTCGTCAGGAAGGGTATGGTAGACCATAACGTCCCGCGTGTCACCTGGCTCCGGGCGAGCCGGCCGTCGGCGCCCAGCACCCTCGGCAGCCCGCTTGCCCTCGGCGCCAGGCAGCACTATACTCAAATTCACACGAGGCTGTCCCTGGCTTCAGAGTAGCGCGCCGGCACCGTTCTCACCGGGTGGTGCGATGATCTGCTTCTATTTCTGTAAAAGTGGTACGAACGCGCCACTTTTGCAGAAAGTGAGATCCATCATCCGGCTGATCCGGTGCTGCTGCACGCAGTCCAGGGCAGCCTTTCGCCTTGTCCAGGAAATTGGGTGGCCGCCACGTAGCACGACCGCTCTCGGGAGCGAAAGGAAGTATGGAAACACAGCTCCGACACGTCGTCATCGGCGCGGGCGCCGGGGTGTTCAACATGCACCGCGTGGCCCTCGTCTCCGACGTGGTAGACCTTGTGGGTCTCTCCGATATCAACGTCGCCGCCGGCGAGCGGCGGTCGGCGGAACTGAACTGCCCCTTCTATCCTGACTACCGCACCATGCTGGCCGATACCCACCCTGATGTGGCCGTCGTAATGACGCCCCATCCCTTCCACGCCTCCATCGCCATCGATTGTATTGGCGCCAGCTGCCACGTCCTCGTCGAGAAGCCAATGGCAGTCCAGGTGGCCGAGGCCGACGCGATGATCGCGGCTGCCGCACGCGCCGGGCGCCTGCTGGCGGTGAACTTCCAGCAGCGGCATCGCCCCGAGGTCCGCGCCGCGCGGGAATTGATCCAGACCGGGCGGCTTGGGCGCGTCCAGCGGGTGGACATGGTCGTCACGTGCACGCGCACCGTGGCCTACTATCGCCTGGGCACGTGGCGAGGGACCTGGGCCGGCGAGGGGGGCGGTGTCCTGATGAACCAGGCGCCCCACTCCCTGGACCTGCTCTGCCATTTGCTCGGGATGCCCACGCGAGTCGTCGCCTGGACCCGCACCCAATTCCACGCCATTGAGACCGAGGACACCGTCCGTGCCATGCTAGAGTGGCCGAATGATGCCCTCGGGTCGCTCCACATCAGCACGGCCGAGGCCGGGCTGGCCGAGCGGTTGGAAATTACAGGGACGGGCGCGGGTCTTCTCCGTCTACCCGCCGGATACGAGCAACAAGGCGCACTCCGACACCTACGTTGCCGAAGCGAGCGCGCGGCTCAGCCGCCTCGCCGCGATGGCCCGCGAGGCCGGCTTTCACCTGCTGATGGAGAACGAGAAGGATATCGTGGGCGACACCCCGGGGCGCTGCCACGCCATCCTCAGCGCAGTCGAGAGCCCGGCCCTGCGGTTCGCGTGGGACCCGGCCAACTTCGTTCAAGTGGGTATCGAGCAACCGACCGGGCGCTGGTGGTCGCTGCTGGCCCCCTACATAGCCTACGTTCACGTGAAAGATGCCGTTCTGGTCGACGGAAGCGTGCGGGCCGCGGGCGAGGGGGATGGGCAAATCCCCGAATTGTTGCGAGTGCTCTGCGACAGCGGCTACCGGGGCGTACTGGCGTTGGAGCCCCACCTGGCCTTCGCCGGCCACAGCAGCGGCTTCAGCGGCGAAGATGGCATGGCCTACGCGGCGAAAAAGCTGTGGGAGGTCATGGCCGAGGTGGGCTGTGCCGAGTCGTAAGGCAGCAGCCCGGCAGGCCGCCGGGCGGTTGAAACCGCGGCTGG
>DOUV01000134.1:0-12315 GCA_003520455.1 Chloroflexota bacterium
GGCGGCGATCGCGGCGCCCTAGGCTTGCGCACCCCGGCCGATGCGCGAGATCGCCCAGTTCAGCGCATATCCTGTCGCCAGCACCACCGGCATGCCGAAAACCGCCCAGATCACTGCGAATATCCACAGAAGATTGACCAATGCCATCACAAGTGCGGCATTGGTGTAGTTGGGTGCTTTTGGCAGGACTCCGCGTTTCATGGCCCCAGTCTAACCCTTAATTCGTGCATGTCAGGCAAAATCTGTCGGCCCTCCGTTTAGCCGCGCGCTTCCGCCAATGCGTCGGGGAGGGTTTCGGCGAAAACCGCCAGATCCTCGGGCCGCCCGCAGCTGACGCGGATGCAGCGGTTCTGCGGGGCGACGAAGGGCATGCGCACGAAAACCCCGCGTGCCACCAGCGCCTGCAGCACCCGGCCTGCCAGCGCCCCGTCACCGCCGCAGTCGATGGCGACGAAATTGGTGGCAGAGGGCAGCGTGCTCAGTCCGTTCTCGGCGGCGATACGGGCGATTTCCTGGCGCGCGCGTGTCACCTCGGCCTGGACATGAGCCAGCCACGCCTCGTCCCGCAGCGCCGCCAGCGCGCCCGCCTGCGCCACCCGGTTCATGCCGAAATGGTTGCGGATCTTGTCGAAGCTCCGAATGATCCCGGGGGCGCCGAGCGCATAGCCGACCCGCGCCCCGGCCAGGCCGTACGCCTTTGAAAAGGTGCGCATGCGGATTACCCGCGGGTCGTCGGCCGCCACCGCCGCCGCGGTGCCGCCGGGGGCGAATTCGACATAGGCCTCGTCGAGCACCATCAGGCAGTCCCCGGGCAACGCGTCCAGCGCGGCCGTGACCGCCTCGCCCCGGTGCCAGCTGCCCATCGGGTTGTCGGGGTTGGCGAGGTAGACGAGCTTGGCGCCGGTTTCGGCCGCGCGGGTCAGGAGCGCCTCCAGATCCTCGGCATCGTCGCGATAGGGCACCTTTTCGAGCACGCCGCCGAAGCCCGCGACATGATAGTTGAAGGTCGGATAGGCCCCGTCCGAGGTCACCACCCGATCGCCCGGTTCGACCACGAGCCGCACCAGATTGCCCAGGAGCCCGTCGATGCCCTCGCCCACCAGCACGTTTTCGGGCGCCACCCGGTGATGCGCTGCGAGTGCCAGCCGCAGATCGTGGCTCGATGAATCTCCGTATTTCCACACATGCGCCAGTTCCGTCCGCATCGCGGACAGCGCCGCGAGCGAGGGGCCGAAGAGGCTTTCATTGGCACCGAGCCGGGCGCGGAACGGCGCGCCACGCGTGCGTTCCTGCTCTTCGGGGCCGACAAAGGGCACGCTGGCCGGCAGGCTCTCGACAAGGCGGGTATAGCGCGGCCCGGTCATGGCTCAGACGAGCTCCGCGAGGCGGCTCAGCGCGTCGCGCAGCTTGGCCTCTTCGGCTTCTCGCGCATGCAGGTTGGCGCGGGTCTCCTCGACCACGTCGGCGGGCGCGCTCTCGGCGAATTTGGGGTTGTCGAGACGCTTGCGCAGGCCGGTGATCTCTTTCTCCAGCCTGGATACGGCCTTTTCCAGCCGGGTCTTTTCGGCCGCCACGTCGATCAGGTCGGCCACCGGCAGGGCAAAGACGCCGCCCTCCACGGGGATGGTGATCGCGCCCCTGGGCAGGCTGTCGGAGCGGGCAAGGCTGTCGATCCGCGCCAGCCGCTTGATCATAGCCTCGTTGTGCCTCCAGGCGTCCTCGCCCGCGGCGTCGAGGTCGGTCACGATGATCGGCACCTGCAACCCCGCCGGCACGTTGACCTGCGCGCGCGCCGAGCGGATCGCCTCGATCAGCGCGATCACCCAGTTGATCTCGCGGTCGGCGTCGGCGTCGATCAGCGCGGCGCCGTAATCCGGCCAGTCGGCGTGTACCAGCATCTTGTCACGCTGCCCCAGCGTCTGCCACAGCTCCTCGGTGATGAAGGGCATGATCGGGTGCAGCAGGATCACGCACTGGTCGATGACCCAGGCCATGGTGGCGCGGGTCTCGGCCCGCTCGGTTTCGGTTCCGTCCATCAGCAGCGGCTTGGAGAACTCCACATACCAGTCGCAGACCTTGCCCCAGACAAAGGCATAGAGCGCGTTGGCCGCTTCGTTGAAGCGGAACTCGGCAAGCGACAGATCGACGATTTCGCGTACCCTGGCAGTTTCTCCGATAATCCAGCGGTTTACGGTGATGTCGGCCGGTGGAATCCGACCGTCCGAGCCGGTCGCACCATGCATTTCGGCGAAACGCGCGGCATTCCACAGCTTGGTGCCGAAATTGCGATACCCGGCAATACGTTGCGTCGAAAGCTTGAGGTCGCGCCCCATCGCCGCCATCGCGGTGAGCGTAAAGCGCACCGCGTCGGCGCCGTACTCGTCGATGAGTTCGAGCGGATCGAGCACGTTGCCCAGGGACTTGGACATCTTCTTGCCCTTCTCGTCGCGGACGAGGGCATGGACGTAGACATGATCGAACGGGCGCTGGCCCACCACCGCGAACTGCATCATCATCATCCGCGCGACCCAGAAGAAGATGATATCAAAGCCGGTGATCAACACGCTGGTGGGAAAGTACTTCTTCAGTTCCGGCGTGTCCTCGGGCCAGCCCAGCGTGCCGATCGGCCAGAGGCCGGAGGAAAACCAGGTGTCGAGGACGTCGGGATCGCGGGCGATATTGACTATGGAGAGCGGAAAAGGACCTGCCCCGAAGCCGCCACCCCCAGCGGTTGGAAGAGGCTCTTTGCGTCCGTCAGCGGTATCTTCAACCCTTTGGATATTGACATCGACGTCTGCCCCCAGCTTTTCCTCATAATACTTCGTTGCGAGCGATAGGGCTTCTTCTTCTGTCGGAGCACAGAATTGCTGCCCTGGCATGTCAGCAGCTGCGCCGTTTTCATCAACACTTGGTCCATACCACACCGGGATCTGGTGCCCCCACCACAGCTGCCGGCTGATGCACCAGTCGCGGATGTTCTCCATCCAGTTGAAGTAGACCTTCTCGAAGCGCTCGGGGATGATCTCGATACAACCCTCGCGTACGGCCGCGATCGCCGGCTCGGCCAGCGGGCCGATTTTGACGAACCACTGCGTGCTAACGAGGGGCTCGATGATCTCGCCGCCGCGCTGCGAGCGGGGCACGTTGAGCTCGTGAGGCTGGGTCTTGAGCGTGAGCCCGGCGGCCTCCATGTCGGCCCAGAGGCGTTTCCGTGCCTCGAAGCGATCCCGCCCGGCATACGGCCCGCCGTTCTCATTCAGCGTGGCGTCCTTGTTCATGATGTTGATGATCGGCAGGTTGTGGCGCTGGCCGATCTCGTAGTCGTTGGGGTCGTGGCCCGGCGTGATCTTGAGCGCTCCGGTCCCGAATTCGCGCTCGACGTACTCGTCAGGGATGACGGGCACCGAGCGATCGAGGATCGGCACCAGGGCCGTGCGCCCGATGAAGCGCTGGTAGCGCTCGTCGGCAGGGTGGACCGCCACGGCCGTATCGCCCAGGATCGTCTCCGGACGGGTGGTCGCGACCGGGATGTACTCGTTCGGGTTGTCGGCCAGCCGGTACTTGAAGAAGTAGAGCGTGCCCGGTTCGGTCGAGTACTCAACCTCCAGGTCGCTGACGGCCGTCTGAAGGTTGGGCGACCAGTTGATCAGGTAAGTCCCGCGGTAGATGAGCCCCTTCTCGTAGAGGCGCACGAAGACCTCGACCACTGCCCGGCTGAGCAGGGGGTCGAGGGTGAAGCGCTCGCGGGTCCAGTCGCAGGAGGCCCCCAGGCGGCGGAGCTGCCGGGTGATGTAGCCGCCATAGCGCTCCTTCCACTCCCAGACCCGCGCCACAAACTCCTCGCGACCCACCTCCTGGC
Organism: Chloroflexota bacterium; assembly: GCA_003520455.1. The sequence goes on from DOUV01000134.1 coordinate 3,860, forward strand.
GGCGCTTGCCCTCCTGTTCCCAGATCATGCGCTCGACCAGAAGTTGGGTTGCGATCCCGGCGTGGTCGGTCCCCGGCAGCCAGAGGGTCGGCTCGCCCTTCATGCGGTGGTAGCGCGTCATGATGTCCTCGAGGGTGACGAACATCGCGTGCCCCATGTGGAGACCACCGGTCACGTTGGGCGGGGGCATGGAGATTACGAAGGGTTCCTCATCCCAGTCAATCGTGGGTGTGAAGAAGCCCTTGTTTTCCCACCACCGGTAGAGACGTTCTTCGGTGGCCTGGGGATCGTAGGTCTTGGGGAGGTTAGTCATCGCCATTGTCTCCTGCGTGATGCGTGATGCGTGAACGGATCTTTTCGCGCATCATGCATCACGTTTCGTGTTCCAGAAAACTATTTCCTCGTGCGTGCGCCAAGATTTTAACGCAGAGACGCAGAGACGCCAAGGCGCAGAGGTCTTTGTCATTTTGCTTCCATTTCGCACGATTCTACTGCTGCGCGATGGCTGCGGCGAGCGGTCCATCCACGTTGACGACTTCGAGGTCAAGATCGAGCGTTTCGACCACTTCCACCCGTTGGGCGCGGGTAATGCTCATCAGATCGGCTTCGGCTGCTTGCACGCCGGCGGCCAGGGCCGGTTCGCTTGTTGCCAGTTGCAGCCGCTCCAGCTCCACTCCCAACGAGAGACCGCGCTCGCTTTTGTAGCGACGAGCGGCCGTGGCCACCTCTACCAGGGTTTCCCCGATGGCGTCGGCTTGGTCGTCCACAAGCTGCTGAGCGGCAACCGGCCAACTCGCCAAGTGGATGGAATCCCTGCCGTCAACCGGTGCAAAGAGCCCTCGATAAATCTCCTCGGTCACGTGCGGCAGGAAGGGCGCCAACAGTTTCACCGTCGTAAGAAGCACGTGGTGAAGGGTATAGCGCGCGCCCTCGTGGGTCATGCTGGCCTCGTCGTAGAGCCGCTGCTTGGCCATCTCGAGGTAGTTGTCCGCCAGGTCCCGCCAGAAGAAGGTCTCCATCTCGCTCTTCGCCGCGGCGTAGTCGTAGGCCTGGAACAACTCGGTCGTGCGCCGGATCAGCCGCTGGGTCCGCGACAGGATCCAGCGGTCGGCCGGGGAGAGGGCCGGTGGTTCGGCCGGTGGATGATACTCCTCCACGAACCGCTCAGCGAACCTGGCCACGTTCCAGAGCTTGGTGACCAACTTGACCCCGACCTGAATCTTCTCTTCGCTGATGACCGAATCTTTGCCCGGTCCGGTGCTGGCGGCCCAGTAGCGCACGGCGTCGGCCGAATAGCGCTTGATCATCTCCAGCGGCGCCATCGGCCCTCCGCCGCGGCTCTTGCTGATCTTGCCCATCCCCTCGCCGGCCAACCCCCAACCGGAGATGAGCACGTTCTTCCAGGGCACCGCGCCAAAGTGGTGGTGCGACTTCACGATGGTGTAGAAGGCCCACGTGCGAATGATCTCGTGCGCCTGGGGGCGCAGGGACATCGGGAAGACCCTCGTATAGAGACCTTTGGGTGGGGCACCTCGCCGTGGGGCGTCATGAGTGTCTGGGACATCGGTCGAGTTGTCGCCGGGGACGTGGGATCGGAGACTTCCGAAGTCTTCCGAGACTTCGGAAGTCTGACGCCTTGACCGGCCCTCTAGCCAACGTCCGACGATCTGGGGCGTGAGGGAGGAGGTCGCCCAGGTGTCCATGACGTCCTCCTCCGGCCTGAAGGTGGTGCCGCCGCAGGCGCACGGGCGGGCCGGCTGCTGGTCGGTTGGATCGACGGGCAGTTGCTCTTCGTCGGCCAGCACCACCTCGCCACAATTGGTGCAGTACCAGACCGGGAAGGGCACACCGAAGTACCGTTGGCGGGAGATGCACCAGTCCCAATGCAGGTTCTCGACCCACTCGCGATAGCGCGCTTTCATGTGGGCCGGGTGCCAGGCCACCTGCTCGCCGGCCGCCAGCAGCGCCGCTTTGAAGTCGAGCACCCGAATGAACCACTGCTGCGTCACGACGTATTCTACCGGCGTGTCGCAGCGCTCGTGGACCCGCACCGACTGCGGAACCGGCCGGCGCCCGAGCACCAGGCTCTGCTCATCCAGGGTCGCTACGATCTGGCGCCGGGCCTCGGACACGCTCAGCCCCGCAAACTCACCTGCCTCGGCGATCAGGCGGCCGTCTCGTCCGATGATCGCTCGCAGTGGGAGCTTGTGGGTGTACCACCACTCAACGTCGGCCGTGTCGCCGAAGGTGCAGCCCATCACGGCCCCGCTCCCCTTCTCGGGGTCCGCTCCGGGGTCGGCGAGCAGCGGCACCGTTTGCCCGAAGAGGGGCACGGTCACGCTCTGGCCCACCAGGCCCGAGAAGCGAGCATCGTTCGGGTGGACGAAGACGGCCACGCAGGCCGGCAGCAACTCGGGCCGGGTGGTGGCGATTGGGAGCACCTCGCCATTCTCCAGCTGAAACGCCAGGGTGACGAACTCGCTCTCCCGCTCCAGATCGTTCAGCTCGGCCTGCGCGATGGCAGTGCGGCACTCCGGGCACCAGATCGCCGGCGCCTCACGGGGGTAGGCCAGTCCGCGGTGGACGAGGTCGAGGAACGAGAACTGGGAGGTGTACCGAGAGAACTCGTCGATGGTGCGGTAGGTGTAGCGCCAGTCGATCGAGAGGCCCAGGCGCTTCCAGAGCCGTTCGTACTCCTGCTCCGCCTCCTCGCTCACTTCCAGGCACTTCTCGATGAGAGCCCGGCGCCCCACCTCCGGCGCCGTGACGCCGAGTCGCCGCTCCACCAGGCGCTCCGTCGGAAGGCCGTTGTCGTCATAGCCCATGGGGTAGAAGACGTTGTAGCCGTTCATGCGCCAGAAGCGAGCGATGAAGTCGGCGTGGCTGTAGGAGTAGACATGGCCGAGGTGGAGGTGCCCGGAGACGGTCGACGGGGGCGTATCAATCGAGTAGACCGGCCCCTCCGCCTCAGGAGAGAAATGGAAAACACCCGCCTCTTGCCAGGAAGCTTGAAGCCGGGACTCTACCGTACCAGGGTCGTAGCGTTTCGGCAATCCCATCGTCTTTTCTCCGCGCTCAGTGTAGAACAACTCTTACGATCACCGCCGTTGCTGCAAGAAGGCGATCCGTGATGCGTGATGGAATCACTCACGCATCACGCATCACGTTCCACTTCGAGTACCCACCACCGCTCGAAAGGGTGGTCGACCTGCTCGACGACTCGGAACCCGTTGGCCTGCGCCAGGCGCATGAAGTCGACGGCGCGCAGCGGGTAGTAGGTCAGGGTGTGGGTTTCGACCCGCCACGTCTGCGTGTCGTGCCAGAGGAAGAAGGTCGTGAAGGTGATCTCATCATCGTTGGGGTAATCCCAGACGTCGAACATCACCAGGCGGTGGCCATTGACTTTGCTCACCCGCCGCTGCACGAACTGGGGGCGCTCGTTGAGGATTTTGTCCCAATTGCGCATCCCGATGACCAGCACCCCTGCCGGACTGAGGAGGCTTCTGAGCGTACGGAGCGCCTGCTCGCGCCGGCCGGGTTCGAGATGCGGGAAGCTATTGCCAACTGTGATCGCCGCATCGTACGGGCCGGTGAGGATTTCATCCAGCGCCGCCATGTCGTGCACGGCGAAGCGGATGCGACCACCGACACCGGCCGCCGCGGCCCGTTGCTCGGCCTCGGCCACCATCTCGCTGCTCACATCGCAGGCCGTCACCAGGTAGCCCTGCTGAGCCAGGCCGATGGTCTGGGTCCCGGTGCCACACGAAGCATCCAGCACTGTGTGCACGCCGCGCGGCGCCAGCAGGGCATCCAATCGCTGGCGCTCGCGATCAACCGTCTCCCACCAGTCCTCGTAGAACAGGTGGTAGTGGGGTGCCACCGCCCGGTAGTACTCGGCTGTTCCCATCACGCATTTCCACTTCCAGAAGCAAAAAAGCCCTCGTCCTTCAAGGACGGGGCTCTGACCCGCGGTACCACCTTGCTTCTGCACGCACCCGAAATGGCCGTGCAGCGCTCAACCGCGATAACGGGCGGACCCGGCGCTGCTTCACACGGCCAGAGGATCACCCTGCCTGTTGGGCGGCGCGACTCCCCGGCGACCTTCGGCGATTCTGGCTGAGGGCAGCTTGCAGCCGGTGGCCACCCCTCTCTGGCAACTGAGCCTCGCCTACTCCTCCGGTTCGCGGTCGTTGATGGTTCAATTATGAAATGATTATACGAGCCGGTAGAGGTGATGTCAAACGCCAGGCCCCATTTGGCACTCGGGGCGAGCAAAGGCTTGATCCCGTACAGATGAACGATTACGAAGGACGTGTTATACTGTAGCCGGCGCTCCCTCCAGCACGTATCCCGCCGACCGTTATCCGTCGCCGATGCCAGCGACGGATATCTAATCATGCCTGACCTCAACACCGCAACCCTCATCGTACAAGCGGTCTTTCAGTTTTGCTGGGCGTACTGCCCGATTCCCACTCGGTCGTCAAGTTCGCCTCACAGGACCGGGGCGAATTCGTGGCCCGGGCAGCACGCCGGATGGCCGCGCTATTTTTGATGCGCTGTGGGCGGTGCGGACGCGAACAGGAGAGAATCGAGATGCGAACCGACGCCGATTACGCCAGCGCCCTCGACCGGCAAGACGAACTGGCGCACTTCCGCGATGAATTCCTGCGAGACGATCCCGACCTGATCTACCTGGACGGCAACTCTCTCGGGCGGCTGCCGAAGCGCAGCGTCGAGCGCCTGCGCGACGTGGTCGAGCGGGAGTGGGGGCGGCGGCTCATCCGCGGCTGGAGCGAGGGGTGGTTCACGCTCCCCCAACGGATCGGCGCCAAGATTGCGCGACTGATCGGCGCGGACGCGGACGAAGTCGTGGTCTCCGACTCGACGTCAGTCAATCTGTTCAAACTGATTCTGGCGGCGCTCCAGGCCCGGCCCGGCCGCACCAAAGTGGTGACGGATGATCTTAACTTCCCGTCGGACATCTACATCCTGCAGGGCGTGCTCAGGCTCGCCGGACCCCAGTATCACCTGGCAATCGTCCGCTCCGTCGATGGGTTGACCGTCACTGACGAAGCCCTGGCCTCGGCGATCGACGAATCAACGGCGCTGGTCGCATTGACGCACACTGCGTTCAAGAGCGGCTTTGTGTACGATCTCGACGTCGTCACGGCATTGGCGCACCGCGTGGGGGCCATGATGCTCTGGGACTTGTGTCACTCGGTCGGCGCGATGCCGCTGGCTCTCGACGCGGCCGGCGTGGACCTGGCGGTGGGCTGTACGTACAAGTACCTCAACGCCGGGCCGGGGGCGCCTGCATTCCTGTTCGTCCGGCGCGACCTGCAGGTGCATTTGCTGAATCCCGTCTCGGGGTGGTTCGGCCAGCAGAATCAATTCGACTTCGAGTTGGCGTACCGGCCGGCGGCGGGGATTCGGCGCTTCCTCGCCGGCACGCCGCCGGTTCTGTCCCTCGCGGCGGTGGAGCCGGGCGTGGATCTGCTGCTCGAGGCCGGGATGGACCGTCTGCGTGCCAAGTCCCGCCAGCAGACCGAGTACCTGATCGGCTTGTGGGAAGCCTTGCTGGAGCCGCTTGGCTTCGAGTTGAATTCGCCGCGTGACCCGAGGCGCCGCGGCTCGCACGTGTCGCTCGGCCATCCTGAAGCCCTGCGAATCGATCGGGCGCTCATCGAAGAAATGAACGTCATCCCGGATTTCCGCTCCCCAGACAACCTCCGCCTGGGCATCGCGCCGATTTACACCTCGTTCGCGGAGATCCACGAAGCCGTCATGCGCCTGCGCCGTGTGGTGGTGGAGCAGTTGTACGAGAAGTATCCCAAGGAACGACCTGAGGTCACGTGAGACGTGGTGTGGCGCCCGAATAGGCTGGCCGTGCTGACTGGAGCGGGGGGCGCTACGAGGTACCGCCCCTCTCACCGCGCGCCTGCCGATTCCTGCCGCGCCCAGTCGGCTCTCTCCAGTGCGCACTCGAGATCGTCCCCGTCCCAAAGGTCAGGGGAGCTGACGGAGTAGGTGCCCGTCCCAACGAGGTCTTCTGGCGTGAGACGAAACGACCGCACGAGCGTCATGCCCACCTTCTCCAGGACGCGGCGGGAGGCCAGGTTGTCCTGGTAAGTCGTGGCGACGACACGCTGCGCGCCCAACTCGGTGAAGCCTTTGCGGATCAGGGCCCGCGATCCTTCGGTCGCATAGCCTTTGCCCCAGGCGGCCCGGCGCAGCCGGAAGCCGAGCCTGACCTCATCGGGGGCTCCCTCCGAAGGCCGGAAGCTGAACCATCCCAGGAAGTCCCCGGTGGCTTTCTCGATGGCCGCCCAGAAGCCGTATCCGGGGAAGCGCTCGTCGTAGCGGAGGAACCGCGGCAGGATGTCGTTCTGGATAACGTCGCGCGGGGTGGGCGTGCCGCCACTGAGAAAGCGCATGACCTCAGGGTCACTGTCGAGGTCGAACAGCTTCTCGGCGTCAGCGGCTGTGAACCGGCGCAGGACGAGTCGCTCGGTTTCTAAGAGGACCTGCATCCCTTCATCCTTCCCATTTTCGCATCAGCGCCCCGGGTGGATCATCGTCTACCGTGAGCGAACAGACGTCATCCATGTTGTCATCCTGCTGCAGGGGTGTTGTGTGCTCAGGATACACGAACGTTGTGACAAAGGCAGCGAGGAGCGTCTGGCCGTAGACCTCTTGTCTTCCCCGGCGTTCTAACACGCGGTGCAACGTTCTCACGCCGGGGAACGCGGTGAGGAAGGTCCTCGGATGAGGTTTTACATCGTAGGGTAATCGTCATGTTCTGCTTGCCGGATTGTGCTACTATCTAAGCGTGCCTGGATGAAGAGTGTACGTGCAGGCGATTGAATTGGTGTCACAGCCAGTTGGTCTCTGTAACGGCTTGGAGTCCAGGCACATCTATTGTACTCACCCTATCGAAATGCTTGCCCAGGTGAGGGAGCGCGGACACCGGTGAAATGCCGTTGTCCGCGTCGTTGTTTCATCCTGCGGCATCCTGCGATGCTCCTCGGTACTCTCGTTGTCGTGGGTATGCTGGCTCTTCTCCAACCCGGCCACTCTCTTCTCATACGTCCTGGCTCTCTGCTCAAGGTTGATCCTGTTAGTCGCGGTATTATTGTCATGGCTACAATACGCGCGGTGCCTGCTCGGCCAGGAAACGATTCGCAGGCGGACGTGCCAGAAACAAAAAGCATCTTGTGCTTGCCAGCCGACAATCACAAGATGCTGAGTGTGGGGACGAGAGGACTCGAACCTCCACGCCTTGCGGCACATGATCCTAAATCATGCGCGTCTGCCAATTCCGCCACGTCCCCGGTGGGTCAGATTATACCATGGGGAGCCGTGCTTTCAAAGCGGTGGGCTCATCCGCCCTGGCTTTGGCGGTCTGCTTCGAACGTCAAGATGATGGCTTCAGCCACCGCTTTCATCGGCTTGCGGGTGTTCATGCTCATCTTCTGAATCTTGCGGAACGCTTGCTGCTCGTTGAGGCCATCGCGATCCATCAAGATGCCCTTTGCCCGGTCCACCAGCTTGCGTGTCTCCAGGGCCTCGCTCAGCGTGTTCACCTCTTCTTCAAGTTTGCGGAACTCCTCGAAGCGGGCCAATGCCACCTCAATTGCCGGCGTCAAGTCGCTTTCGCGGAAGGGCTTCACCAGGTATCCCACGACGCCGGCCTCCTTGGCGCGCTCGATCAGGTCGCGTTGGCCGAAGGCGGTGAGGAGCAGTACCGGCGCAATCCGCTCTTCCGTCAGAATCTTGGCTGCCTCGATACCGTCCATGTCGGGCATCTTGACATCCATGATGATCAAGTCGGGCCGCAACTCGCGCGCCAGGTTGACGGCCGAGCGCCCGTCCCCGACCTCACCGACGACGAGGTAACCGAGCGCCGTCAGCATCTCTTTCAGATCCATTCGAATGATTGATTCGTCATCGGCGATGATGATTCGCGTTCGAGCCATGTCTTTTCTCCCGGCAGATACTCTGGCTGAAAGGATAGCTGTTCTCTTATCCGAAAGTCTCAGGGGGCGCCTTTGGAAAGCTTACGACTGCCGATACGCCGTGGTGGTTTTGCAGATCAAAGGTACCACGCAGGTCCTGTTGAACCACGGTCCGCACAATTCGTAAGCCCAGGCTGCCCGTCTCGTCGAGATTAAAGTTCTCGGGGAGACCGGTCCCGTTGTCATTGACCTGGAGGATAACCCGATCGCCTTCGTCCTGCAAGATGATAGCGATCTCCCCACGGTCCCGATGGCAAAAGCCGTGCTCGAGTGCGTTGAGCAGGAGTTCGTTCATGATGAGGGCGCAGATTGTTGTCTGGTGAGCGGGCAGATAGATCTGGGGGCCTTCGACCCGGAACACAATTTCCTTCGTGGGATCGAGGGCGCCTGTCTGAACCTGGCTGAGAATACGCCCGGCGACGTCCCGCAAATTGATCGTCT
>DOUV01000134.1:12323-14310 GCA_003520455.1 Chloroflexota bacterium
CGTCTGCCCTTCGTGCTGGGAGAGAAATTCGTGGACGACCGCGTAGCTCAGAATGCGGTTGATGTTCTCGTTCAGAACGTGGCGCGTCTCCTCGTGCTCGGCACGCCGCAGTTGGATTCGCATCAGGGAGGCCAGGGTCTGGAGGTTGTTTTTCACCCGGTGGTGAATCTCTTGGACGATGGCCTGGCGGACGGCCAGCTCTCGCGCTTTCCGTCGGGCGCTCGTGGCATCGTGAATCGTCACCAGGACGGTGCGACGGTCGCGCGGCCCGAAGCCGTACGGCAACAGCATTATCCCAACTGACGGCGGTCGCCAACGCGGCCCGATCAGCGGGATCACTTTTCGCTGCCAGATACGATCCGCTTCGGGTCTCTCATCCTCGAAGGGAAGCCCAGTTCCCAGAGCCCGCCGGATCAGGGATTCATCCGCCGTCTCGAGGTGCATGACATCCTTACTGACGAGCTCTTCACTATAGCCGAGGAGCCGGTAGTAGTAGCTGCCGAGGCCACTCACGTACAGGATCCGGCCCTTTGCATTGACGAGCATGAGCCCGTCGGGTTCGCGAAAGGGGCTCAAGGCCTCCAACCCCTCAGTCTCGCCCCGCAAAACCATGTCCCGGAGGTCCTTGAGCGCGACCTGAAAGGGCGTCCGCCGGGTCCGGTGACGGACGTGCTCTACCAGGCTCTTCTCCAGGCTCAACACGCCAACGACCCGCGACGCCTCCACCACCGGGAACGCGCGCTGCACGATGTTGGCTCGGTGCGCGAGCAGCCGGCGCGGTGCGTGTGCTGCCTTCCCGCTCTCGATCACCCGCTGGAGCGCCCGTTGTTCGCGGACTGGCGTGGAACGACCGATGAAGAGCCGGGGATGAATCGGCGGTACGGAGTGAGGTTGTCCCTGAGCTATAACGGTGACCTCACCGGAGCGACCGACCTCATAGAGCAGAACGTCGGCTCGATGAAGGTCGGCAAGCAATGGAACACCTTTGGCCACTGCATCGAGCAGAGAATCCACCTGAACCTCTTCGACCACATCTATCCGCACCCGCATGAGCGAGAAACAAGAAAAGCCGACAGTCTAGCCGTCGGCCATCTTGCGAGAGAACGTCCCGCGTATTGCAGTGGCGTGTCGTTGTTGCGAGGGATCTCTCGCCGCGGGCGTCGGTACCAGCACTGGTCATTCAGTGCAGACCTCCAAGGCGAATTTCTGGACAGAAATTTAATTATATCGGGGCCTCAGGTCGCTGTCAAAGACCGGCAGCGATCCGTAACGATTCCACGGCCAGCCGTGCGCGGGTTCTGGCAAATTGGACGACCGGTAACGCGGTGGCCTCCATCTCTGGGGACGCGGAGCGGATGCCTGGCGAAGGACGGTTGGAGTCCTACCGCCTGCGAGAACAGTCTCGGCGCCGCTGCCGTCATAGCCGCTTGCGAATCGCCGCCGCGTGGCCCTGCAGGCCCTCGGCCTCGGCCAGCCGGATGGCCGTGGGGCCCGTCTCACGGAGAGTGTTCGGGCCGACGCCGAAGAGCGAGATGATCTTCTGGAAGTCGCGCACGTTGACCGGGCTGGAGAAGCGCGCCGTGCGGTTGGTGGGCATGATGTGGCTGGGCCCGACGATGTAGTCGCCCAATGCCTCACAGGCGGTCTCGCCGACGAAGACACCACCGGCGTGCTCGACTTTGGGTACCAGCGCCCAGGGATCTTCGACCAGCAGGCAGAGGTGTTCCGGCGCGTAGTCGTTGGCCAGGGCCAGTGCCTCGTCGAGGTCGGCGGTCAGCACGATGGCCGAGCCACGCGCGAGGCTCCCCTCGACGATGGGCTGGCGGGGGAGGGCGGCCAATTGGGTCTCGACCTCGGCCGCGACCTGGTCGGCGAGCGCGCGGCTGGGCGTCAGGAGGAGTGCGCTCGCCAGGACATCGTGCTCGGCCTGGGCCAGGAGGTCGGCAGCGACCAGGGCCGGAGCGGCGGAGTTGTCGGCGATAAGGAG
>DOUV01001080.1:0-126 GCA_003520455.1 Chloroflexota bacterium
CGGCTGCGAACCAGACTTCGGAACTCCGCTCTCCCATCTTCTGTAGGATGACTTGCCCGGCGCGCCAGGCCATCGGTCAAGGAGTCCCCGTGGACGCGTGGTAGGAGACTTCCGAAGTCTCGGAAG
>DOUV01001080.1:165-8573 GCA_003520455.1 Chloroflexota bacterium
TCTGACGCCTTGACCGGCGCTCTGGGGCCCTTGGGGAATGGTGAAAAGGGTCCAGTGATATCGGGCGGAAACCTCCAGAAAGGATTCTCTTGCCGGCGCAGGAGTCGCTATCGTAGCAGTAGAGAGCACAGACGAAAAGGCAAACCCATCGAGAGGTGGGGACGCAAAGCCACGGGTCCATGGCTCGACGAGCCAGGATAGCCGGGTTGCCGACTCAGGGCGACACGAGTCTGGAACCCGGCTATTTTTTGAGCAGGGACGCCATGATAGCCGGCAGGAGTAGCGGGTGACGACAAGGGCCAGCGACAACTCTCCTCATGCTTGGTGCGATCATCACTCAATCGCGACGAACCCAGAACGGAGGATCAGGTGGTCCAGAAACGCACGGCACGGGCACGATCAAGAAATTGGGGCAGAGGCCTGCGCGCCCTTTTGTTGATGCTGGGGCTGGCGTCGTTTGTGGCGCTCACCGCAGCGGAGCCGGCCCCGCGCGCCCAACCGCTTTTGTTGGAGATGGCTGCAGAGCACCCTGAAGCGACCGTGGGCGTCATCGTGCAGAAGGTGGCGAAAGACGAGAGCATTGAAGATTTGGTAACCGTATTGGGTGGGGTGGTCACCAAGGACCTCCACATCATCAATGCCTTGAGCGCTGAGTTGCCGGCCAAAGCAGTGCCCCTCCTGGCTCAAGCGTCTGGGGTGCGCTGGGTTTCCCTCGACGCCCCCGTGCTTCAGGCCGAGAGTAGCATAACGGTTGATACGTCTCAGTTGCAGAACGCGTACATCCGAACTATCCGTGCTGACCAGGTGTGGAACACAGCCCCGTACGCTCAGGGTCAGGGCATCACTGTGGCCGTCGTGGATAGCGGTATCAACGCCAAACACAGCGATCTCAAAACCGACCCACTCGATCTCAGATCCCGCGTTGTGGCCGAAGTCAAGTTCAACAGTACTGGCAAGAATCAGTCCGATTGGTACGGCCACGGTACCCACATCGCCGGCACTATCGGCGGCAACGGTGCTACGTCGGGCGGCGCCTACATCGGCGTGGCGCCGCAGGTCAACCTGGTGAACGTCAAAGTCAGCGACGACCAGGGGACCGCCAGCGCATCGGATGTCGTCAGCGGCCTGCAGTGGATCTACGAGAACAAGGATAAGTTCAACATCCGGGTGGTCAATCTCTCCCTCAATAGTAGCAGCGCCGAGTCCTATCACACCAGCCCACTGGACGCAGCGGTTGAGCTCTTGTGGTTCAACGGCGTCGTCGTCGTGGTCTCAGCCGGCAACAATGGCACCAGCGGGATCCTCTACCCACCAGCCAACGATCCCTTTGTCATCACGGTAGGCGCCACGGACGACCGGGTCACAGCCGACCCAGCCGATGACGTGCTGGCCGGGTACTCGGCCTACGGAACAACCGAGTCCGGTTTCGCCAAGCCGGATCTCGTAGCACCTGGCACGAATATTACTAGCCTGCTGGCAAGCAGTAACGCTCGTTTGGCCCGTGAGCACCCAGACCATCTTGTCAACGATTCCTATTTCCGGATGTCGGGCACCTCGATGGCCTCGGCAGTGACGGCAGGCGGTGTGGCGCTCTTGCTGCAGGATGAGCCGGGGCTGAACCCCGACCAGGTCAAGTACCGTCTCAAGGCAACCGCCCACCCTCTCACCAGCCCTGGAACGGGTGCTGGCTCACTGGATACGTTCGCCGCGGTGCACGACGGCACAACCGAGACGGCCAACACCGGCGTGACCGCCAGCCAGCTTCTCTGGATGGGCTCTACCCCTATCTCATCGGGAAGCGTAAGTTGGGGGTCGGTGAGCTGGGGGTCGGTGAGCTGGGGATCAGTGAGCTGGAGCTCGGTCAGCTGGGGCAGTGACTATTGGGGGCCTGAGTGAGCAATCGAGACGGTGCCAATTGCCGATCGCAATCTGAGCAGGCTCAATCTTCGGGGTATCTTAAACTCGGCCGCAGAGGAGGCACACAATGAACCCCAGGCTTCATCACACCATCGTGCTGATCGCTCTCGCCACCCTGGTTGGCGCCGCAATCGTACCCCTTGCATCAGCGCCAAGCCTCCTGCCGGCGTACGTAGACACCGCCCTGTTCTCGTCGGAGGCTGAGACTCCGTCCGTCATCGTTTCGGCCAATGACTCGGGAGCGGCAGCCCGAGCCGTCGAGCACATTGGAGGCCACGTCACCACCGATCTGTGGCTGATCAACTCGGTGGCGGCGACGCTCTCTGCTCGCCAGATCAGAGTCCTCGCAGCCGTACCTGGCATTCAATCCATCACCGCCAACGCTGGCGTTCAGCTTGCCGATGGCCCATGCTCCGGTCCCTGCAGAAGCCGGCCCGGTTGGGTCACTGATCGGCGTGAAAGGAGGGCGTCGTATGACCTTGAGGGAACGCCACGTGCCCCGACCACCTATCTGCCAGACGGCGGTTTTGTATCGTTTTCCGAGAATGGCAAGGTTTTGATCGTTAACGCCGATGGCAGCGAGAGAGCGCGGGTCAACCTCGATGGCGGCGGCTTCAAGACGGCACCCGTTATCGGCGTAGATGGCATCATTTACATCGCGCGCGAAGATAAGGCGGTATATGCATTGAAGCCGGACGGTTCTGTCGAGTGGGTATTTCGCAATACGGACAAGTTCCGGGGTGGCGTCGCGCCAGGCCCGAACGGGACGATCTATGTCGCCGACGAGAAGCGAAGTGTTGTTGCCCTAGACCCGACGACCGGCCGGGAGATATGGCGATCGAGGGTGGGAGACGACAAAGCGGGTCATGTGGTGGCAACGCCAGCGGTCAGCTCCGATGGCACAGTGTACGTTGTCAGCGAAGCGACTCCAGGCAGGTTGTTTGCTCTGAGCCCGGCAGGTCTGTTGAAGTGGACCTTCGCGGCCGACGGGGATACCCCCTTTATCTTCAGCCCCCTTGTCAGTGCCAACGGCATGATTTACGTGGCCAGCCCCAAGAAGGCGATCTATGCGGTCAACGCCGCCGGTTCACTTCAGTTTGTCTTTGTGACCGCCGACAAGATCCTCGCTCAACCCGCATTAGGCGCTGATGGGAGCCTCTACGTGGCTACTGAAGGTGGCAGCCTGTATGGAGTGAACCCGGATGGCACCCAGCGCTTCTTGTTCGAGCCCCCATCCACTCATTTTAAAACTTCACCAGCGCTTTCCGCCGACGAAGGGACTGTCTATGTTGCCGCGAACGAGCGAACGCTCTTCGCACTTGACACCGCCACCGGCGTAGAGCGATGGCGCTATACCATGGCCGGGAACATCAAGGCCAGCCCCACAGTGGACGTCGATGGCAACGTGATCCTCGGAAGCGAAGGTGACGACCTGGTGGTGTTCAGCCCGACCGGCGAAATCATCACCCGCTTACTGCTGGAGGACAAGATTGTGCAGCCTGTGGTCACCGGCCCATCGGGCGATGCCATCGTGCCTGTTGGCACTCAGCAGCTCGTTACCATCAGCCGCCTCCGTGACCACTGGGACGGCGGTCCGGATGTAGAGCCGACCGCGATCAAGCGGGAGTGGATCCTGAGCAATCCACTCCCGATCGACGTGGGGGCCGATCAGCTACACGATCGATCGATCACAGGGCAAGGTATTACCATTGCCGTACTGGACAGCGGGGTCTACTTTAACAGGCATGTCGAAGACATTCTGGGGACGGATCTGGACAAACAGTTTCTGGGCCAGGCCGACTTCGTGGGGACAGGGCTCTGCCAAGGAGCTGGGCATCAGTATAGTGGTTATTGTTTCAGCGACCACCGCAACAGCATCGACCATTACGGCCACGGCTCCCATGTGGCCGGTATCATCTGGAGTCAGATCGTTGACTACGCCACCGGCGTAAGAATGGGCATCGCTCCAGACGCCAATATCCTCAGTGTGCGGGTGCTGGACGACAACGGTGGAGGTGCTTACGCCGACGTCATCGAGGGGATCCAATATGTGGTTGCCAATCAAGCCAATTTCAATATCCGCGTGCTGAACCTGAGCCTGAGCGCAACCCCCACCAGCCCCTATTTCGTAGACCCGCTCAACCGGGCAGTCGAACAGGCGTGGGCCAACGGAATCGTCGTGGTGGCCGCAGCCGGCAATACCGGGCCGGCCGCTGAAACCACTACCGTTCCTGGCAATGATCCCTACGTGATCACCGTCGGCGCGGTCAATAACAAGCGCACCCCTGGCTATTGGGCGGACGATATCCTGCCGGTATGGTCGGCTACCGGACCGACTGCGGATGGCTTTGTCAAACCTGACGTACTCGCTCCCGGTTCCAATATCATCTCTTTCATGTATACGGACAAGAACGACAGTAAATCGGCCAGGCTGGCCTGGGCTCACCCCGCCTATACCCGGACTACCAGTCTATTCCGAATGAGTGGGACGAGCATGGCCACTGCGACCGCCTCCGGCGTGGTTGCGCTCATGCTAGAGGTGCACCCTGAACTGACGCCGAACCAGGTAAAGTTCCGGCTGAAGGCCTCGGCCCGACCGGCCGCGACCGACCTGGGCGATCCTGTGTACAACCTCTTTCAACAAGGGAGCGGGCGGATTTGGGCATGGGATGCTGTCCTCGGCGACTTCCCGGCCGATGGGCAGGACAATCAGGGTCTGGATCTCAAGGCTGATTTGGCCCACGGTTGGGCAACGAGTGAGGAGCTGGCCTTCCATTACCAGGGCACAATTGCCAGAGGGCTTAGTGACGACGGCCGGGTCTCCCTGTACTATGTGACGGATGGTACCGGTAGCGTGCTGGGACTGGGGGCCGCCCGGGCAGTCGACAAGACATGGATTGACCGCCAAACGTTGGACAGCATGACCCTCTCGTGGAACAAGGGCGAGCTGACCTGGCCGGGTCCCTGGTCGTGGGCCGGTGGCGTTTCGTGGGGTGGTGGCTATGCCTGGGGTGGTGGCTATGCCTGGGGCGGCACCACCGCGTGGCTCGGTGGTGTGGACACCACCAGCAGCACTGTCTCCACCACCCGATGGGTTGATGACTGGTAGGGAGACCACTCCTGGCCGCAGCTTAAACCCGGCCAGGACGATGAGTGACCGTCATCGTCCCCTCAAATCTTCATACTGAAGGCTCCAGGTACGGAACCTGACGATAGAGGGCTACGGCTTGCCAGATTATTCTGACAAGCCGTAGTCCGGTTCCTGAAATAACGGGAATTGGGGCAGGAGAAAGGCCAATGGAAGCAGGGGTCAATGCCGGCGTAGTACCGGGCATACTAAGACCGGAAAAGGACCTCAGCCGATGGGTCCCCATCTATTCCAGCGTGATCACCGCCGTGGGCATCGTCATCGTCTTGTACGCCTTCACCGCCCTTCCGGCGAATCGGCTCGGCCTGATCCTCTTCGCCAGTATGGCTGCGATCGCCGAATTGAGTAGCGTTGACCTGTTCACCAGCAGCCGCTACAGCAGTGTCTCCGTCTCGGGGATCATCACTATCGCCAGCATCCTTGTTTTCGGCCAGGTGGCTGGAGTGCTCGCGCACCTGGCGAGCGGGATTATGACGGCGGTGACAATGACGATCTTGCGTCGTCAGCAGCACAACGGCGGAAGCGTATCGTGGCTTCAACGATCCGGGTTCAACGTGGGCATGTATGTGATTGCCGCGTTTATCGCAGGTCAGGTGTACGTACTGGCGGGTGGAACCGCTGGAAGCGTCGCACGTATGGCGAGTATTCCCCCTCTCACGGCATTGGTGACAGCTTTCTTTTTGGCGAACCTTACTATCTTGATCGGCGTCATTACGTTACAGACCGGGCGAAGCCCGGTCGAGATCTGGAAACAGGATTTTCAGTGGTCAGTCCCTGTCAACATTATTGGCGGTATCATCGGCGGCGGTGTTTTGGCCTTGGCGTATCAGATGTTTGCCATCCTTGGCCTGGTCGTCTTTTTCCTGCCTGTCCTATCAACCGGGTACTCTTTCCGCCTCTACGTCGCGAATATGAAAGACTATGTCAACAAACTCGAGGAGGTGAACCACAGCCTGGATGAGGCCAACCTGGGACTGCTCGAGACCCTCGGCGCCGTCATCGACGCCTACGACGTCTACACGTACGGCCACTCTACTCAGGTGGCTGTCTACGCTGAAGCCCTCGCCGAGAAAATGAATCTGAGCCGGGAGAAACGGGCAATTGTAGTCAAAGCCGCCCTGGTACACGACGTTGGGAAGATTGGCATCATGGACAGCATCATCGGCAAACAAGGAGCGTTGACGGATGAAGAGTTCAACATTGTGAAACGTCACCCCATTATCGGAGCCGAAATCGTGGGACGGATGAAAGGGTTGCAAGAGCTCGTCCCCCTGGTGCGGCACCATCACGAGCGCTGGGATGGACGGGGCTATCCCGATGGATTGGCCGGGGAAGGAATCCCTTTGGGAGCCCGTATCCTCGGCGTGGCCGATAGCCTGGATGCCCTGTGCTCTGACCGACCGTATCGTGCAAGGCGTAGTTTCGAGGAAGTCAAGGATGAGATCACTCGATGCTCTGGGACGCATTTTGACCCCGATGTCGTCACGGCTTTCCTCGCCCTGGTCCAGGAAAAGCCGAGAGACTTCTTCAAAAACTCGGCGGCGACGGTCGATAGAGCCGTGCTCATGGCCGGGATGGGCAACGTCAACAGCGGCGCTCGCCTTTTGAAGAAAAGCATGGTCCCCGGATTGGAGCGTGAATAGATGGCGCGAGCCAGAATCAACCCACCTGCCTTTGGAAACGGGCATTGCCAGTACACCGATTCCTCCTTAGTCCAGATGAGCGAGTTCGAGTGGGAGGCGGCAATGAAGCATTCCGGTGGACCGGCAAGACTACCAGCACCTGCATTGAAGCCAACCAATAACCTTGTTGGCCAATGCGTGGACGGTGGCGGCGAGAGGAGACAGCCGCTTGCCGCTGGAAGCCGGCCGGATGCGGGCGGGCAGCTGCCAGACCGGCCGAGCCCACTTCCAGTTGCCTTGCGCTCTGGGCCGTGGGTTTGAACCCGTCGCTGCGTAAGCGACCTCTGGCATTTCGCCAACAAGATCAGCCAATTTCTGTAAAGAGCCAGTGGGCACACCTCGCTGGGTTTGGAGATGAACGCATGTCGTACCGCGCCTGGACCTACATCTGGGGCACTCTCGTAGTCGGAGCCACGATTAGCCTTCTGAGTCTCCTTACGCCTCCACCCCCGAGCCAGTTCGTCGCGTTCGCAACTCTCACTGCACTTGCGATCCCGGCCCAGCTGTTTAAGGCAGAGGCGCCCAACCACCAGTTGTACTATACCACCCTGCTGTTTTTCTTCGCCGGTGTGCTGTTGCTGGACCCATCCCTCTTTGTGCTTCTGGTGATCATTCCGCACCTGATCGAATGGGTCAAGGAACGTCGCGTCAACAGCCCCCATCTGCGTGCCTGGTATCTGCAGCCCTTCAACATCGGTACCTACATTATTGCCGGATTCGTCGCCCGTTGGGTCCACATGATCCTCGACGCTGGCCCGACCGTGTCCCCCCCCTACTTCGCGGTGTTCGCCGTCACGGCGGCTGCGCTCACCTACGTCATCCTCAACCATTTTGTCGTTGGGTTGGCCATCGTTCTGGCGCGGGGGGTGTCGTGGCGCGAGTCCCGCATTCTGGAGATCGAGAACCTGCTCCCCGATTTTATCCTGGTATTCCAGGGATATATCGTGGCAGTGGTCTGGAGCCTGAACCCCTGGCTGATTTTGCCAGCACTCTCACCGTTGGTCCTGATCTCCCGGGCGCTCGCTATTCCCCAACTCAAGCAAGAGGCCCAGACCGACGGCAAGACCGGCCTGCTCAACGCCCGCCACTTCGCCACGTTGTTCACGGTCGAAATGGAACGAGCCCGGCGCCTCGATCGCCCGCTGGCGCTCATCATGGCTGATCTCGACCTCTTGCGCAACATCAACAACACCTACGGCCACCTGGCCGGCGATACCGTCCTGGCAGGCATCGGCCAGATTATCCACCAGGTCATCCGCGAATACGATCTTGCCGGACGGTTCGGGGGTGAAGAGTTCGCGATCGTTCTGCCGGAGACAGGGCTGGTTGAAGCACGGGCGATTGCCGAGCGCCTGCGCCAGGCAGTGGAAACGGCAGGCTTCGTCGTGTCCACCAGCACCACTCCCATTCACGCGACGATGAGTCTCGGAGTCGCCGACTTTCCCCTGGATGCGAACATGCCCACCGATTTGATCCATGAAGCCGACATTGCTGTGTATCAGGCCAAGCTCAGAGGCCGCAACTGCGTGGTGTGCGCCTCTGAGGTTCCCCAATCTTTTAAGTTGGAGAACTATCTGGGAGAAGACCGTCTGGCCGCGCTTTACGATACTGTTGGAGTCACCTGCAAGCCAGCGCTTGCGACGGAGGCTGCGCCGCCGAGC
>DOUV01000036.1 GCA_003520455.1 Chloroflexota bacterium
AGCCAAAGACTTCGAGCGGTTCGGCCCCGACGAGGGTGCGGGCGAAGTTGACCGGGTAGCAGCCCACGTCCCAGAGGCTGCCGCCGCCCATCTCTTTCTGGAGACGGAAGTTGCCCTCCCGGTTGAGGGTGAAAGTGAACGCGCCCCGGATGAATTGCAGCTTGCCGAGCGCGCCGCTGTTGACGATGGCCTGGGCTTTGAGGGTCTGCGGGTGGTGGCGGTACATGAACGCCTCAGTCAGCACCTTGCCCGTCCGTTCAGCCGCGGCGATCATCGCATCGACCTCGTCCAGGGTGACGGCAAACGGCTTCTCGCACAGCACATGCTTGCCCGCCTCAAGCGCCATGACGGCCTGGGTCGCATGGAAGCGGTTCGGCGACGCCACCACAACCAGCTCGACGCTCGGGTCTGCGAGCAGCGCCTCTACCGACGCGCATGCGGTGCAAGACAGCTTGTCCGCCGCCTCCTCGGCGCGTTCGTTGATGGGGTCGTAGACCGCCGCGACCTGGAAACGGTCGGGCAGCCGCGAGATCACGTCGGCGTGGATGCCCCAGCCGCTACGGCCCAAGCCGATGATGCCGGTTGCGATAGGCGTGTTCGCCATGGGTTGCCTCTTTCCTGCTGCATAGACGTGGGATCAGGCCGGAGCCGCACACTGCCGCATCGCCGCGACCTGATCCCGTGCACATGTTTGCCAAAGTCGGTATGGGCCCCGGCCGGACGCATGGGGCCCGTTCCGGTTGTCTCGTCGTATCAGCCGAAGCCGCCCATCGCCGTGCCAATCCACGTTGCGTGGTACGACAGCGTGTTCAGGGTGCCGCGTCCGAGCGGATACTGGTTCTCCGAGAAGCGGCGGAACTCGACATGGCCGTCCATGTAGAGGACGTTCGAGCCGCCGGGGATGTGGTTGAACAGCGCGACGCCGTTCTCGCCATAGGCCTCGGCGAGCGCGCCGCCGTGGCTCCAGGCGTCGAACATCACCACGACCTGGCTGTCCGCCTGCGCACCCGCGGCGGGGTTGTTGATGTCGGTGATCAGGAAGCGGCCGATGCCCTCCTTCAACCGCATGTAGGACCGGGGCTTCGGCGTGCCGTCGTCGTCCATCTGGTTCGTGTACCAGTTTCCGTACAGACCGTCCGCCGAATCGGCGACCCAAGACGGCATGTCAATCTGGTTGACGAACGGCATCTTGTGAATGCCGACCGGTCCTGCTCCGTAGATGCCTGAGCTGCCTGTGTGTCGCCAGTCTTCGCAGGCGCCGTTCATGTTGGCGGTGTTGTTGTAGTCGTCCCAGAGCCAGGCGGTGCCATCGGGGCGGTTACCCAGGTTCCAGCCCCAGATGATGCGGAGGTCGCGCATCCAGCGGATCTGCAGGTGGCTCTGCACGAGGTAAGGCATGTAGTGTACTGACTCATGCTGTTGCCGACTTATCGAGCTGCGCGCGTGCGCGGGATACCTTGGCAAGGATCTGGTCCGCCTTGGCGGTCCACACGAAGGTATAGGGATCAGCGTTGTGCTGTTCGATGTAGTCCATGATCGCGGCCACCAGCTCCTGGACGGACTTGAAGACGCCGCGCCGGATGCGCTTGTCGGTGATCTCACGAAACCACCGCTCGATCAGATTGAGCCAGGAGCTGCTGGTGGGCGTGAAGTGCATGTGGAACCGGGGATGGCGCTTGAGCCAGGACTGCACCTTGGGGTGTTTGTGCGTCGCGTAGTTGTCGACGATCAGATGCAGGTCGAGGTCGGGCGGCGTCTCCTCGTCGACCTGACGCAGGAACTTGATCCACTCCTGATGCCGGTGGCGCGGCATGCACGTGCCGATCAGACGTCCCTGGGCCAGTTCGAGCGCGGCGAACAGCGTGGTCGTACCGTTGCGCTTGTAGTCATGGGTCATCGTGCCGCAGCGTCCTTTCTTGATCGGCAATCCCGGCTGCGTGCGGTCCAGCGCCTGAATCTGGCTCTTCTCGTCGCAACACAGCACCAACGCGCGTTCGGGCGGATTGAGGTACAGCCCCACGATGTCCTGCATCTTTTCCACGAACTGCTTGTCATTGCTGACCTTGAAGCTCTTCACCCGGTGCGGCTTGAGGCCGTTCGCCTTCCACACCCGTTCGACCATCGAGCGACTCACGCCCAGCTCCTTGGCCAACGTACGGATGCTCCAGTGCGTTGCGTTCTCGGGCGTCTTCTGCGTGGTCCACTCGATGATTCGCGCGCTCACTTGGTCCTGAAGCGTGGGCTTGCGCCCGCTGCGCGGAGCGTCCTTCTCGATACCGGCCAGTCTGTGCGCGGCGAACCGCTTGCGCCACCTCGCCGCCGTGTCACGGCCGATGCCCAGCTGCTGCGCGATCTCCTTGTTCTCGAGCCCTTGCGCGGCCAACAGCACGACCCTCGCCCGCGTCACCAGCCGCGCAGGGGTCAAGCGCCCTCTGGACCACTTCTCCAGCGTCGCGCGCTCCTGCTCGTCCAGCACTATCCCACATGCACGTCTCATGGCATCCATCCTCCTCTAAGGGATGAATACCAATCAAACAGAATAAGTTGCATTAATTAACCGACACTACAGTAGATGTAGGAATTGGGGGCCGACAGGGCCGCGCCGAGGCACAGCCGCGCGGCGTCACCCGCATCCAAGGCCTCCTCGACGGCCTTGCGCACATCCGGCGGCGACTGGAAGGCGCCGCGGTCGCCGGTGTACGTGCCGCTGTCCGACGGGCAGAACTTGATCTCGATGTCGTTCCAGTAGTCCGGGTACAGCGCCGCCGCGGAGATCCCGGAGTTCAGGAACTCGCCGAAGATCGCGTAGGGCGTGCCTGGAGGGTACATGCCCTTGCTCTCGCCGGAGTACATCTTGCAGATGAGCCCCCACTGCTTGAGGTTATTCTGACAGGATGCGCGACGCGCGGCCTCCCGGGCGCGCGCCAGCGCGGGCAGTAGAATGGCCGCCAGGATCGCGATGATCGCGATCACCACCAGCAGCTCGATGAGGG
>DOUV01000492.1 GCA_003520455.1 Chloroflexota bacterium
AGGATCATATGAACACATCATCAACTGCTCTCACCCAAAACGCCCGGTAATGTAGTCCTCGGTCCGCTTGTCTTGGGGATTGGTAAAAATCTCTTCGGTCGCGCTAAACTCGACGACAGTGCCAGCCGTGCGCCCCTCCGGTGTCATCATCATGGCAGTGTAATCACTGACGCGGGCGGCCTGCTGCATATTGTGAGTGACGATGACGATGGTGTAGCGCTCTCTCAGATCGCGCATCAACTCCTCGATCTTGAGAGTCGCAATCGGGTCGAGCGCCGATGCCGGCTCATCCATCAGAATGACTTCGGGCTCGACCGCAATCGCTCGAGCAATGCAGAGGCGCTGCTGCTGCCCGCCGGAGAGGGCGAGGGCATTGTCGTGGAGCTGGTCTTTCGCCTCCTCCCACAGGGCCGCACTCTCGAGCGCCTCAATCACGCGATCTTCGATCTCCGTCCGAGGCACGCTCCCCTGGACGCGGAGCCCATAGGCAACGTTCTCGAAGATGGATTTGGCGAAGGGGTTGGGGCGTTGGAAGACCATGCCGACCCGCCGGCGCAACTGGACCGGGTCCATCTGGGGAGCATAGATGTCCTCACCATCGAGCAGAATCCGGCCCTCGGAATGGGCATTCGGGAGCCGGTCGTGCATGCGGTTGATTGCTCGTAAGAGGGTTGATTTTCCCACCCCCGACGGTCCAATGATTGCTGTGATCCGCCGATCAGGAATAGCAATATTGATGTCGGTCAGGGCCTTGAACTTGCCGTAGTAGAAACCAAAATCGATCGCCTCGATTTTGGTCTCCAGAGCCCCGACGATCGGCTGCGTTTCCACTCGTGGGGTGACGCGCCCAGTCGCCACCGTACGAATGCCAGTTCGGAGTTGGATCTGTTGTTCCATGAGTCCCTTGCCTTATCGAGCCCGGTAACAGGCCGTTGCTTCGCCCATACTCTCCGGTGCTCCTCCCAGTACTAGCCGAATCGGCCCGTGATGTAGGCCTCTGCGCGGGGATTGCGTGGATTGGTAAACAACTCGTGCGTCTCGTCGTACTCGACGAGTTGGCCGACGATCCCTTCGGGCGTACGCTCGACCAGAAAGAGGGCGGTCTTCTCCGCAATTCGGGCCGCCTGCTGCATGTTATGGGTCACAATGATAATAGTGTAGGTGTTTTGTAGCTCGACGAGCAACTCCTCGATCTTGAAGGTCGAGATGGGATCGAGCGCCGACGCCGGTTCGTCGAGGAGCAGTGCTTCGGGAGAGACCGCCAGCGCCCTGGCGATGCAGAGCCGTTGCTGCTGCCCCCCCGATAGGGCCAGGCCAGCGTGCTGCAGCTTGTCTTTGACTTCGTCCCACAGCACGGCCTGGCGCAAGCTCTGCTCGACGATCTGGTCGAGGTACCCTCGATCTTTGACACCCACCAGCCGTAAACCGATAGCCACGTTGTCGTAGATCGACATTACCCGCAGTGGATTGGGTTGCTGGAACACCATACCAACCCGCCGTCGTACGAGGGTCGGGTCCATGTCGGGCGCGTAGAGGCTTTCCCCGTCAAGGAGCACATCGCCTTCAACACGCGCGCCTGGAATCGTCTCGTGCATCCGGTTCAAGCAGCGGAGGATGGTCGATTTGCCACAGCCAGACGGGCCGATAATGGCCGTAATCTTGTGTGGCTCGATGGTCATCGTGACCGGCTGAACGACCTGCCTGGTTCCATAATAGGGCGTAAGATTGTTTAAGACAAGCCCCTCTGGCGCGGTCAACGATGGAACGGCCGCGACAGGCATAGGTGCCGTGAGCATCCTTCTATCCAACCTCCTTCCGCTCGCCAGCCGGCTGCCGCGTCCCGAACCAGACGCGAATCCGATCGAGCGCGAGTTTCACCGGCGGCATCCGGACTCTGCCGCCGGTGACCCAGCGCGCGAAGATATTGGCTGCCAACACGATCACAGTCAAGACGAGAGCGGCGCCCCAGGCCAGGTTCTGCTCCGCCGGAAAGGGTGAACCAGTGTAGCGGTAGGCCAGGAGCGGAAGGGCCGCCATCTGTTTGGTGACGTCAAACGACAGGCTGTTGAGGCCGATGGTCGTAAGCAGCAGCGGCGCGGTTTCCCCGGCGGCGCGCGCGAAGGCGAGCATGATCCCGGTCACGATACCCCCAAGAGCGGCGGGGATGACGATGTTGAACGTCACATGCCACCGCGGAGCGCCGAGCGCAATGGCCGCCTCGCGGAGGCTATCGGGTACTAATTTGAGCACCTCTTCGGTGGTACGGACCACGACCGGTACCGCCAGGAAGGTCAAGGCGACGCTCCCAGCCAGGGCTGAGTACTGCTTGTAGCGTTGTACGATTAACAGGTAGCCCACCACGCCGACCACAATCGAGGGAGCACCGCTCAGCACATCGGTCGAGAAGCGAACCACCTGCGAGAACAAGGTGTCCTCGTACTCCGACAAGAAGATCCCGGCCAACACACCGATTGGGACCGCCATCAACATCGTGATGCCGGTAATCAGAAACGTGCCGACGATGCCGTGGAGGACGCCACCGGCGGCCTGAACAGCGTTCGTATCGAGGCTGACCACCGGTGCTTTGTACGTTTGAGTGAAGAATGCCCAGTTCAGCGAGCTTCCTCCGCGAACGAGCGTGTAGCCGAGGATCAGGAAGAGCGGCAAGAGCGCAAGTCCCGTCGCGGCCGCGGTGAGCCCGCGCATCACCCAATCCATGAGTTTGCGGCGGCGGTAACTCTGATGATACACCGCAACGCTGTTCACGCGCGCACCTCCCCGACGGGTCCCCGGGAGACCTGCCAAACGAAGAGACGAGCGGCACCGTTCAGCAGGAGCGTGATGCTGAAGAGGACCAGGGCCATCAAGATGAGGGCGCTCTGGTGCACCTCGCTGTTGGCATTAGCGAGCTCGCTGGCAATCAGGGGCGCAATCGAGATCCCGGGGGCCAGCAGCGAGACGGGTACGATGTTCTTGACACCCCCGATCACGAGTAGGGCGGCCATCGTCTCGCCTAACGCACGGCCCAATCCGAGCATCATGCCGCCGACGATCCCGGCGCGGGCGTAGGGGACCACCGCCAACCAGATGGTCTCCCAACGGGTCGCGCCCAGGGCCAGCATCGCCTCGCGCTGGTGGCGGGGGACAACGGCTAGAACGTCGCGCGAGATTGCGGCGACTGTTGGCAGAATCATAATGGCCAGGATAATGCCGGCTGCCAAAAGACTCCGCCCCGCCGCGACTGGTCCGGCGAACAATGGAATCACCCGGCCGACGGAGTTTGCCACTGTCTCAAACACTGGGCGGCTCCAGGGGATGAAGACGAAGACTCCCCACATGCCGTAGATCACGCTCGGGATGGCGGCCAGGAGTTCCACCAGGAACGAGAGCGGTCGCCGCAGCCACAAGGGGGCTAACTCCGACAAGAAGATACCGATGAAGACGCCGGTCGGACCCGCCAGCAGCAACGCTATCGCCGAGGTGACCAGGGTCCCGTAGACCGCGGGCAGAGCGCCAAAGATGAGTTTGTTGGGGGCCCAGCCGCTTGCGAAGAGGAAGTTGAGTCCGAGCAGTTGCCGTGCTTGAGCGGAGGCCTGCCATGTCACGGTGCCAATCGCAACGACCAGGCCGATGGTGAGCATAGCAAAAATGAGGGTGATCGCGTAGAAAATTGCGTCGCCGTGCTCACTCCAACGTGCGATGCGGCTCCACGTTGAGCGGGGGTGGGCTCCAAGTTGGCTCACGTACGTGCTCCTTGCAAATGATTGCAGGTGTCTCCGCCCCTGCTGACCGTGATTGGAGGTCGCGGGAAGTCAACAGCCTGTAAAACAGTATCAGAGGCTCGCATGATGCAATCAGCCCCTTTCAACAGCGGTGCGGCCTCTCGTTCTTCGCGACCGCATCCACTCGGAATCCACCACTGTCGCCTCTCTGGCCACCTATTTGGGTGCGATGAAGACCTCCTTCCCATCGGCTTTCACCGTTTCCAGCAGTTCCAGCGCACGCTTCTCGACGGGTGCTGGGAGCGGCGCATAGCGAAGGCTCAGGGCGATCTGATCGCCTTCAGTCAGCGCCCAGCAGATGAAGTCGGTGAGAGCCTCGGCTTTCTGGACGTCGTCATAGTTGGGGTGGACGAGCAACCAGGTGAAGCCGGCGATGGGATAGCTGTCCTTGCCCTCAGGCGGGTTGGTGACGGTGAACTGGAGGTCCGCCGGCAGGTTCTTGAGAAAGCCAGCCGCGGCGTTGGTGGTGGTCTCCAGGGAGGGCTTGACGTACTCGCCCGCGGCATTCTTGATGGCGGGAGCGGGCAGGTCGTTGGCCAGGGCATAGATCAGCTCGACGTAGCCAACCGCGCCGGGGGTCTGCTTGACCGCGGCGGCCACGCCGTCGTTCTTCTCGCCCCCGATGCCGGTCGGCCACTCGACCGCCGTGCCGCGCCCGACCTGCTGCTCCCACTCCTTTGAAACCTTGCTGAGGTAATCGGTGAAGATGAAGGTGGTGCCGGAGCCGTCTGAGCGGTGGGCCACGGTGATGGGCTGGTCTGGCAGGGTCACCCCGGGGTTGTCGGCGACGATCGCCGGGTCGGTCCAGGTGGTAATCTTCCCGAGGAAGATACTGGCCAGCGTCTCGGGCGAGAAGCGCAGGTCGCTGACGCCTTCCAGGTTGTAGGTGGCCACGACCGCTCCCAAGACGGTGGGGATGAAGAGGGTGTCGGGCGCCTTGGCTTTCTCCTCTGGCGAGAAGAGGGCGTCGGACCCCCCGAAGTCGGTCACCCCGCCGATGTAGTCGCTCTTGCCCTGACCCGAGCCGGTGCTCTGGTAGTTGATGGTCACGCCGGGATTGACTGTCTTGTAGCTCTCGATCCACTTCTGGTAGACCGGGTTCGGGAAGCTCGCCCCCGTCGCGTTCAGGGTCACATTGAAGGGTCGAAGGTTGCACTTCTCACTGCTGCCGGCCATTGCCTCGGTCGTAGCGGCGGGCTCCGCCGGCACGGTTGTCGCCGCCGACTCGGGTGGGGTGGTTGGAAGCGCTAACGGAGTCGCTGTTGGTGCTGTGGCCGCACCGCCGCAGGCACTCAGGAGGAGTGCCACGACAAGCAAGAGGGCCGGAACCTGGCGCTTCGATCCAGTAGACATTCTCTTTTTCCTCCATGTCAGATTGGCGATGAATCATTTCGAGAAAAGGCGGCTAGAAGCCGTTATGCAGTCGCCGAGGGGGCACGATCGGAGACTTCCGAAGTCTTCCGAGAGTTCGGAAGTCTGACACCCTGACCGACGCTCGAGAAACCGTTATGCAGTGAGCCGGGACGTCTCACCGCGAAGTTCTTCAAGCTCGTGCTCTGCGGCCTCACGCCGGGCGATCAATCTGGCAACCACCTCGGGATAGTCGCGCGCCAGCGTCGCCTCACGGGTAAGTTGAGCGATCAACGCCTCGAGGCGCTGCTGCCGAATCTCGATCAAGCCGATTTGAGGCGGAGTTTCCACCTGACACCTCCGGTGTAATCGTGTCTGCAGCCAGTTGAGGAGTAGCTGCCAGCCGCAAGTGGCCACCCCAAATTCTCGTAACAGAGTGGCAGGGGACCATTAAGGGCGATTTAACCGCTTGTTGACCGATTGTTAAGCTTTGATTATGAGTTCTTAACGCGATCTCTCGTCGTTCAGAGGATGAGACGGCTGCGCGAGCCTGCTCGCCCTCAATCAGGATGCGCGGTCCAAGAGGGATCAGCAGCCCGGCGGTTGCCTGTCCTGACCGCCAGGTCAGGGAAACCGCGGCTGGAGGCCTGCGGCCGGGCGTGCCCCTCCG
>DOUV01000491.1:0-1741 GCA_003520455.1 Chloroflexota bacterium
CGGACGTGCCCTCTCGCGTGTGCGGGCACCCACGCTTCTGATCGTCGGGGGGAATGACGTCCCGGTAATCGCCATGAACGAGGAAGCCCTCGAACAGCTCCGCAGCGAAAAGAAGCTGGTCATCGTCCCAGGCGCGACGCACCTCTTCGAGGAGCCCGGCGCGCTTGAGGAGGTCGCCCGGCTCGCAGCCGACTGGTTTGGGCGCTACCTGGGCGGCCAGAGCCTCGCTGGATGAGCTCAAAAATGCAGATTGCCGATGTATCGTTCGAGAAGCGGATGAACGATGAAGAGGTTGACTTCCCGGTCCCGGTTCGCAGTCTCGCGAAGAGCGTGACACTCAGGGCGTTGCCAGCCAATGGGATCGGGGACAACGTACTGAGTGAGCCGACGGGCAGTCTGTTGGAACGCTTCCCGCCGCCCTACGACCTGACCTCGGACATGATGTTCGTGGCGGCCTTCTGCCGGGCGGCACCACTGCAGCAGACCTTTCCCGGGGTTCCGTTTCTTTCCACGAGGGGGAACGCCCTGCTCGTGATGTGGTTCAGCCGGGTCAAAGAAATATGCTACCGGGACGAGTCACACGAGAGGCGCTGCATCGGCAGCGTGGAGACCGTGCTCTACCATGAGTTAAACGTGGTCGCGCTGCTGGGACAGCGAGCCCTCTTCGTGCCCGGTATTTACGCGACCAGCGACCTCACCATCCGGATCGGTCACCACTACGGCATGCCAAAAGAGCCGACGACGATGAGCGTTTGGATAAACGCTCGGCGCGTCGAGTCCGAGGTGGTGGATGGCCGCCGCCGGAGTTTTCTGAAGGTCCGGCTACTGGGTTCCGGCCGGTGGCCTGCAGCGATTGTATCCCGGTTTTGGCCCTGGCGGACCTGGCCGGCGCGTTTTCCGGATGGGCGTGAAGTGCGTCCTCTGATCGAGAGGACGCCGCGTGTTCAGATCGCCCACGTGCAGGCGGGGCAACTCGCCCTCCAGGCGGCCTGGCTGCCGGAGGCTGTGCGGCTGCTGCCCCTCGGCCTGTACGTGCCCAACCTGCGCATGCAGCTTCCGCCGCCGTAAGTGGCGGGCTCTTTGCCGCCTGCTGGCGGTGCATCTGGGTGATCGGCCGTCTCATCAGGCTTCAAGAGGGAGACGGCGCTGTTTGGTTGGGTGCTTACCTGAGGGCTGGCCGCGAATCTCCAGTCTCTCAACTCAACGCTCCGGAGAGAGGAAGACCTGTAGCGAGGAAGACCGTGGATGAGACGCCGGAAAAACGCATGATCCGCGAGGTGCAAAACTGCGTTCAAAACAGCACAGATTGCCACACCATCTGTCTGGATACGGTTATGTACTGCCTCGATAGGGGCGGCGAATTTGCCGCGGCCTCCCGCGTTCGAGTGCTGCTGGACCGTGCCGAGATCTGCCAGATGACCGCAAACTTTTTGCTCCGCGGCTCGGATCTCAAGGGGCGAGTCGGCGCGGCGTGCGCCGAGGTGTGTGATTACTGCGCGCTACAGTGTGAGCCGTTCATGGGCGACGTCCAGATACAAAGCTGTGGCGATGCGTGCCGGCGGTGCTCGGCGGCCTGCCGTGAGGTGGCAACGCTGACGGCGTAGGATGATGTGTTCATATTTCTGTTACAGTGGCGCGTAGGCGCCACTGTAACAGAAAGCGAGAGATCCTGTTGGCGAAATCGTTTCCAGAGAGGGCGAGCAGTTCGTAGTGCGCGCTTCAGCGCGCTGAAGCGCGCACT